>PNIT01000023.1 GCA_002878135.1 Candidatus Aciduliprofundum sp. | reverse complement strand
ATTTTATAAATTTTATAAAACTTATAAATTTTTCAAGAAAAATATAAATATTTTAATTGATATTGGATAACTGCCCAGTCCCCCCTTATTTTTTAATGTGTGTTCATTAAAATGAAAATGATCAAGTATATAACTGAAGCTATTACACCAGCTAACGATATTTTGCTTAATAAATCGTATTTTTTATATTCTTTATTTGTTACCATCTATTTAATCCCATTATTTTTGGGTTTATAAACCTATCTTTTTTTCTTGGCCATAAGCAAAGGAAGTAAGAAGTACTCGATTTTTCGCCTGTTCAATGTCTCTTTTTTATGATATTTCATTATTTCCTTCCTCTGATGTGTTTCAATGCCTCATGCTCGAACTTGTTCGCTATCTCATGTGCCTTTTCATAGGGCAGTTTATCCCTTAGCCTTAAATTGATCTCTACCTTTTCATGGACATTGAGTCTCTTTCTCTTTTCAGGATCCTTCCACCAGTCCTCCCTTACCCAAATTTCTCCTTTCTTTATCCCGAATTTTTTTGCGAGTTCAGGCTCAAGCCAGTTCAGGGCGACATAATCTTTCATGACTTTCTTGGGCTTAACTTTCCACTTTATTTTCGGAAATTTATTTTTCTTCTTAAAAAAAGAGAAAAGGGAAAACATTTGGACACCTCAGTGGAAGCTTTTCAGATTCTTTACCAGATTTATCTGCCTTATTCTATGTGTTAAGCCATGTTTTCTGGCATAGGCCTCTGCTTTTCTCAAATTAATTCTTCCATTTTTTGTAATGAAGCCGTGTTCTCTAGCCCATTTTTTCAACGATCCTGGGTGCCTGATTGCCCTCTGGATCCATCTTCTATTCTTTTTGGTCATATCCCAATACCTCCCTCACAATCTGCATCATTTTCCTCATTCTTTCCTCATCTTCAAGTTTCATTTCCTTCCTTTCCCTTTCTCTTCTCTTCATACCACACTACCTCATCCCTCTGGAACAAGGTTCGCCTCATCCTTATCGATTACCTCCTCAAAACCATACTTTCTCCTTAGTTCCCTTAACTGCTGGTCCACCTCTTCAATATGAATAGTCAGTTGCTTCTCGTCCTCTATCCCTTTCAGACCCTTTGCAATTTTCTCATCTCCGATGTATTTTGCAATGAATGAAGAATATTCAAACCCTATCCTCAGAGCCATACCGTGAAGGAGCATTTTTGTGAAGTTGTACGCCTTTGCAAGGAGATAATTTTCCTGCCTGACATAGTGAAATATTGAATGTTTTGTTAGGAAGTTCAGTTCATTGTTATGTGGCCATGCAAAGACTATGCTGGAGACTTTTCCATTTTCATCGAACTTGATTCCTTCTGCAAGGTATCCAACACCCCAGGGCGTGCTGATGGGTGTTGAGACACCTGTAAGGTCTATCTCATCCATGATCTCGTCTGGAATGCCCCAGGCATCTATAATCACCATGCTTTCTGGCTTATCTGGATCCCTGTGACCGACGACAAATATAGGAGTAAAGGGTGGCTTGAATATGTATTTTGTATAGAAGAATGAGACAGGCACAAGGATAACTGCAATCAGTATAGCCCATGGACCCACGAGGTACCAGGAGATTGCAAACATAACTATCGCAATTATGTAGCCAACAATAAGTTCCTTGATCCTTTCCCATAAGGTCTTTTTATTCAGATTTGCGATCTGCACCTCTATGTTCTGGATCCTTTCCTCTAGGGGCACTTCCTTTTCTTCATTTTCCTGCATTGCGACATTCTGCTCTCTTACAGCGGTTTCCATCATCTCACACTCCTGTAAAACTTAATTTTCTCGTTTATTTTCCTTGAAATCTTTCTATGGAGTATCGGGCCGTGCTTCTGGATCAGCATTGCAAAATCTATTGCAGGGCCTACAATCACCCCTGCTGTAAACAGCCCGAGGTCCCTGGAAAGTTCAATGTAATATTTTCTGTTTTCCTTCATATTTCCACCTCCTTTATTTACATTTTTTGCAACAGATCGAACTTTTTCTTCACTATCTGAAAAATTTTCAAAATTGAAATTTTTAGTTTCATGATAATTATATATTATGTCCTTTTCTTCCTCCACCACCTCAATTGATATCATTCTATCTTTGCCACCTCCCCCTCTTTTTGCACAACCTTAACTCTTAAACCACAGGATGGGCACCTTGTAATATTTAGATTCCCAGTATATATCCACTCATAGCCACAATGTGGACATTTAAGCGGAATCCCCTCTTTCCCTTTCCCTGTAGAAGTATAGGTCTTGCTGATCTTCTTTGATTCTTTATTCTCTATCTCTTTCTTGAAGTCAGAATACTTTTTCGCCAGTATGGATGCCTTCTTGTTTTCATATGCTTCCAGCAAGGTTTTTTCAGCAAGGTTAAATGTCACGTATTTCAGTTTGATATTCCTGTGGTTGTATGTAATGATGGGATATTTCTGAAGTAGCTCACCTTCTTTCGTAAATTCTTGTAGAAATATCTTGAATTTACCATAGTTCTTATATACTTTCCCTGTCCCCTCATCGATCTTTGAACTCTCTGCCATAAAAATGAATTTAACGAGTGTCCTTGTTTGTTTCTCTATGAATGTAGCTGAAGGCACGGTAAATATGATAACATGGTTAAGGTATCTCATGGATTGAGATAGTTTTCCCATAATCTTTGCCTGTTGTGTCTGCCATTCCCTTGCGTTTATATCCACCCCCGCATCATCGAATACGATTGCCGACCCCTTCGGCAAAAACTTCTGGATTTTTTCACCCGTCTTTGGATCCGTTTC
>PNIT01000010.1 GCA_002878135.1 Candidatus Aciduliprofundum sp. | reverse complement strand
TTTTAATCCCTAAAAAACAAAATGATTAAATTTATCTTAATTATCGTATTAGGGTGATAGGTGACAATTATGGACGATGAAAAAGAGATGATGGATTTCCTTGGTATAAAAAGCATTGAGGAGCTATTCATTGATATACCTGAAGAAGTAAAGATCAAAGGGCTTGACATAGGAGATGGAGTTGATGAACATACGCTAAGACTCCTGGCAAGAAAAATATTGTCCAAGAATAAAAGCTCCTTTGAAATGCCAATCTTCCTTGGCGCAGGTGTTTACCAGCACTATATCCCTGCTGGTGTTTTTTCCATTGCATCCAGATCTGAATTCTATACCGCCTACACACCTTATCAGCCTGAGATATCCCAGGGTATGTTACAAACATTGTTCGAATATCAGAGCTACATAGCAGAGCTCACAGGTATGGATGTTGCCAACGCCTCAATGTATGATTTTGCAACAGCTCTGGGTGAAGCTGCAAGAATGGCTAACGCGATCAACGGTAAGAATGAGATAATTATACCTAAAAATATACAGTGGGAAAAGAAAAGTGTTCTGAAAAATTATGTTAAAGGTCTTGGAATGAAGATTATAGAATACCCCTATGATAAAAAAAGCGGTAAGATTGATATGGAATCACTGAAAAATCTTATAAATGATAAAACTGCAGCTGTTTATGCTGAAAATCCAAATTTCTTCGGTGTCATTGATGAAAATGTACTCCACGTTAGAGAACTGGGCAACTTTGTTTACATAGTTGGTGTTAACCCCATTTCACTGGGGTTACTAAAACCACCCGGAGAATATGGAGCAGATATTGCCATAGGTGAAGGCCAGATACTTGGAAATCCAATGAACTTTGGAGGTCCATTGCTCGGCATATTTGCAACAAGGATGGAACACGTCAGGAAAATGCCAGGTAGAATCATAGGCATGTCAAAGGATAAAGATGGTAGGAGGGCCTTTGTTATGACACTTCAGACAAGGGAACAGCATATTAGAAGGGCAAAGGCAACAAGCAACATATGTTCCAATGAGGCTCTCTGTGCGGTATTTTCTGCTGCTTATATCTCATTCCTTGGAAGATCCGGCCTAAAAAGACTTGCTGAGATAAACATGTCAAGGGCAGAAGAGGTAAGGAAACTTATATGTTCAATTAAGGGTTATGTTAATGCTCATAATTCATTGCATTTCAATGAATTTGTAATTAAAATACCCATTGATGAGCTTGAGCTTCACAAGCACCTTCTCTCAAGAGGGGTGCATGGAGGTTACCTGATGAACACCTGGAGCAATAATTCCTTCCCTGAGCTTGGTAATGCAATGCTCTTTAATGTGACTGAGGTTCATACAGACTCAGATATCAAAAAGCTTGTTGATGCCCTAAGGGAGGTGAGCTGAATATGTTTCACCAGGCAGTATGGGATGAAAAATTAATAATAGAGATGAAGGGAAGTAGAACCATAAAGATACCTAATGAGGATAAGATCCTGAATCTAAATATACCTGCAGAATTACTCAGGGATAAATTAAATATAAATGACAATGAAGAATATGCTGTTTTAAGGCATTATGTAAGGCTATCACAGATGAACTATGGTGTAGACCTGAACACATATCCTCTAGGATCCTGTACCATGAAGTTTAATCCTAAACTCTCTGAAGAGATAGTTTCAATGGATCAGGTAAGAAACATACATCCATACCAGGATCAGAGTACTGTTCAGGGAGCATTGCAGATAATGTATGAGCTGCAGGAATACCTGAAGGTAATAGGGGGTATGGATGCAGTTACACTCCAGCCTGTTGCAGGAGCAGATGGTGAATTCACAGGTCTCCTCCTGGTAAGGGCATACCATGAGTACAGAAAAGACAACAAGAGGACGGAGATAATAGTTCCAGATTCTGCCCATGGTACTAATCCTGCAAGCTCCACAATGGCCGGATACACTACAATTGAGATACCATCGGATAAAAATGGTCTCGTTGACCTTGATGCCCTGAAGGAGGCACTTTCAGATAGGACAGCTGCATTCATGATAACCAATCCAAATACCCTGGGCATATTCGATGACAATATACTTGAGATTGCAAGGCTTGTTCATGAAAAGGGTGCATTGCTCTACTATGATGGTGCAAACCTGAATGGTATAATGGGTATTACTACGCCTGGAAAGATGGGCTTTGATATAGTTCACTTTAACCTTCATAAAACATTCGCCACCCCCCATGGTGGAGGGGGACCAGGTGCAGGCCCAGTGGGTGTAAAAAAGCATCTGGAGCAATTCCTTCCAGTACCCGTTGTAAGATACGATGGTAAATCATACTATCTAGATTATGAAATAAAAAATACAATAGGAAAGGTGGCTGGCTTTTACGGGAATTTTGCTGTGCTTGTAAGGGCCTGGGCATATATAAAGATGCAGGGTGGTAATGGCCTAAGGCATGTCACAGAGAGAGCGGTTCTAAACACTAATTACATAAGGAAAAGGTTAAAGGGTCACTATGATCTACCATACAAGGAGCTTAGGAAGCATGAGGTGGTATTCAGCGGATCAAATCTTAAGAAATACGGTGTGAGGACCCTTGATGTTGCAAAGAGGATGCTAGACTACGGTGTTCATGCTCCCACCATATACTTCCCACTAATAGTTGAGGAGGCCCTAATGATAGAACCAACTGAAACTGAGTCAAAGGATAGCCTAGATAGACTCGCAGATGTAATGATAAGGATTGCCCAGGAAGCAAAGGAGGACCCAGAAAAACTCAAAAACGCCCCATTCAACACTGCCGTGAAGAGGATAGATGAGGTGGAGGCTGCAAGAAACCCAGTTCTCACATGGAAAATGATAAAATGAAGATAGCAATCCTAGGTGCTGGCGCGATAGGTAGCCTTTTTGGGGCTTACCTTTCGCGCAAAAATGATGTTATTTTTATTGGCAGAAAGGAACATGTGGATAAGATAAATTCAAGGGGTCTTATTGTAGAGGGCATAGAGAGCTTTGTTGTCAAGGGAAATGGTTATATTGAGTATCCTGGAGGTGCTGATATAATATTTTTGACTGTTAAATCCTATGATACGAGAAATGCCATGGAGGGCATAAAGGGCATATTAAATAATGAGCTTATTGTATCTCTTCAGAACGGAATTGGAAATGTTGAGATAATATCTGAATACACTGAGAATGTTATCGGTGCAATAACCACTGAGGCATCCACCTTTGTTTCCCCCGGGGTAATAAGGTATACAGGTAAGGGTATAACAAAGGTGGGAGAAATAGGTAAAAAGAACAGGGAAAAGGCAGTAAAGGTAGTATCCTTAATCAATGAATCTGGATTTAAGGCGGAATATACTGAAAGAATAGTGGATGAGATATGGATAAAGGCTGCTTTAAACTCATGCATAAATCCCCTTACGGCCATATTGGAGATCAGAAATGGAGACCTCTTAGAAGAAAATCTTCTGCCTATAATTGACTGCCTCATTGATGAAAATGGGAGAGTACTTAGAGAATTAAATATAGATATAAACCTGAGAGATATTCTGTTTGATGTTATTAGGAAAACGGGAGAAAATTATTCAAGTATGCTCCAGGATATAATGCATAAAAAAAGAACGGAGATTGACCAGATAACTGGGAAGATAATCGAATATGCCTCAAGACATAACATTGAAATGCCATGTTCAAAGACGCTCTATTTTATGATGAAGGAAAAGGAAAGGATTGTCCAGTTAAAATAAAATAATAGTTTTTCAATATAATGTGATAACATGGAAAAGGAGTATGTGAACATAAAATTCAGGCGTGACTTCAGATTCTGGGATCTTATATTCATTGGGGTAGGTGCTATGATGGGGGCCACCATATATCTTATGGCTGGCCAGGCCATAGCAATTGCTGGCACAGCAATACTCATCGTAATAGTATTCAATTACATTATAACAATGCTTACAGGAATGACATATGCAGAACTCTCAACAGTATATCCAGAAGCAGGTGGTGGATATCTTTTTGTTGAAGAAAACCTTCCAAAACCCTTTGGGTTTATGAGCGGCTGGATGTCTTGGTTTTCGCATTCCATTGCCGATGCATTCTATACCGTTGTTTTCACAAAGGGTATAATTTGGTTTATACAGATCTATGGATTATCTCTTCCTCTTCCTGAGCCCATATTTGAAAAGATTTTAATTATAATAATTCTTTTCATAATTCTACTTATAAATTACTGGGGTACATCAACAACAGGTAGATGGCAAACATATCTCACAACAGCACAGATAGCCATACTATTTATATTCATATTGATTGGATTAATTGGAATGATTAGGAATCCAAATTTTTCCAACCTTACCCCTATAAATTTTAACTTAACCAATATAGCACTAGCAATGGGTCTCCTTTTCGTTGGATTCGAGGGGTACGAGATTATAGCCCAAGGAGCTGAAGAGATAGACAATCCAGAAAAGAATATACCAAGGGCCATATTCATTTCAATTGCTATAGTAACCATAATATATTCATTACTATTCTTTACAATGCTGGTAAATTTTGGAGCACCTATCCTTGGTGAGAAAGGGGAATTTTCAATGGTCTGGTTTGGTGGACAGATGATTAAAAATTATGGATACGGTTTGATGATCCTTGCTATGCTAATAGGTTCAGGTGCAACACTTAATGCTACTGTTTATTCCTCAATAAGGGTCTCTTTCGCTATGGGTAGGAATGGATCTCTTCCCAAATTTTTTTCTTACATGCACAAAAAACACAATACACCCTATATGGCTACATTAATCTCAGGCATCATAATAGGTTCCATGGCCATATTTCTACCACTTGATACTGTAGTTGCAGGAGCCAGCATAATGTTCCTTCTCTTATTTACACTTGTGAACATAGCAGTTATAATAAATAGATATAAAAATCCCAATATGGTGAGAGGTTATTCCATACCTCTTTTTCCCCTAATTCCAATCCTTGCAATAATCACAAAACTTTTTGTTGCAGCTGTTCTCTGGTACTTTTCACCTGAGGCCTGGTTTGTCGCCATAGCCTGGATAGAGGTGGGATTGCTCATCTACTATTTCTGGGTAGGTAAAAGGGAGATTGAAAAGCCTGTTCCTATACCACGGGCACCTATCGTGCAATTAGAGAAAAAGGAAAATAATTTGATGGTACCCCTTTCACAGGAATTTCCTACAAGTGTCAAACTGGCCACAATCCTCGCAAGAAGGTTGGATGCAAATCTCTTTCTTTTCAGCACAATAGAGATTCCCATTACTGTTTCACCACAGTCCATAACCTATGCTGACTCCCTTGAAAGGATAAAGATGATGGAAAGGATGCAGAGGATATCAAGGAAATATGGAAAAGGTGCTGAGGTAACCATTACCGTTTCACACGATACTTACAGGGCAATCCTTGATGAGGTAAATGAAAAAGAGATTAACATTCTATTCATGACATGGAGACCAAAGAATGTTAGGAGGATTATATTTGGCTCTACGCTTGAAAAGGTCTATAGAAATCCACCCTGCGATATAATAATATTCAGGGATCATCTGAATGATAATATAAGTAGTATTTCTCTCATATTGTCAAAGAGAAGAAGTGCAGATTTCTCTTTCAATATTGCCTCTTACATTGCACTCGAGTTTAATGCCTCCATTATCATCTATGAATTTACCTATGATGGAAAGATATCCTTCAAGGGTGAGATGTATGAAAAAATGGCCAGGGATATGGGATTGAATGTAAAGGTAATTCCAATGTTAAATGAGGGTCTCATGGGTAAAATATTTAAAATATCAACGGAATCTGAGCTGGTTGTTATGGCGCCACCATCTGAGTATATGGATGGAAGGCTTCCACTTTCCGCCGATCCTAGGATCATAGGAAGGCTAAAGGGCCCAGTGATAGTGGTGAGAAAGGTAAAGGTTGAGGAAAGGGGAGATCTATCTACCCTCATCCATGGCTGATTTAATTCTTTTTAATATTTCTGATTTTATATTATCTGCCTGAAGGGGATCTTCAATATAAATCTTTAAAGAGTATGTTATCCTGTCTGAGGATAGCTCCTTTATAAAGATCCTTGGTTTCTCATTTAAAACAATTCCAGGAATCTCTGATGTAGCATTAAGACATATATCTTCTACCTTCTCGTATGGGACCTTTGAAGGTAAAGAAAATTCAAAGTTAAGTTGGAACATCTTGCCAGGGGATGTTATTACCTTAACAGGCCCTTCCAGTATTTTATAATTAGGTACATACCTTATTTTTCCATCCTTTTCACGTATTTCTGTATAAAGGAGATTTATGTTCAAGATTACACCTTCAACATTATTTTCAATGATAACATAATCATCCACCAGAAAAGGTTCGGTGATGAGTATTATTATGCCTGATATTGCATTCTTTATTGGTGTAAGGAAAACAAGGAAAACACCAATCAGAATTGCAGTGATGAAGAATATGAAAACAAATATATCAGCAAAGCTGAAGCCAAGCATGGAGAGGATTATCATAGTAATACCAAGGAGAAGTATTGTAATTACGGCATTCCTTATTATTGCGGAGAGGTACTTTAACAATTTTTCCTTCTGGTACTTTGATCTAAGCTTTATGTCCCTGATGTATGCTATCAATAAAAGATAAACTATGATCATTATTACAATAAAGATTATATTGAGTACTATGCCCTCTATGTTTTCCCAGATGAATTTATAGAATGCTCTTTCAGCATCACGCAACATGTTAAAACCTGCAAATATTATTATGATTGATTCAAGGACAGCGAAAAGATAGATAATATACTTTATTATCAATTCAAGGTAATAACCGAATTTCTCGCTTATTGGCTTCTCAGGCTTTATACTGAGTTCCCCCCTCAGATACCTGAATGCCCTTGAATTTATCGCAAGAAGGAACATTGAAAAAAGTATTATCAAGAAGATAGAGAAAAATATTGAGAAGAATGGAAATACCATATCAGCAGTATAGTAACTGATTTCAGGGCTGAGGTATGAAAATATCCTTATAAGTATAATGAGAGACATTGAAAATATTGTATAGAGGAGAAGGACCTCTAGCCATTCTATGCTTTCCTTTCCAATTAGTTTGGACTCCTTTATCTTTAAATAATTGAAGAATCTATTCAGATATGCAACGAGATATAGTAAAATAACTATAACACCAACGGTGATTATGAGAGGAATTGTAATCATTTTTATTAAATAATATATATCCATAATGATGTTAATTATAAAAAGGTTTTAAACCTTTTTGTTCCATTTTGCATAATCCAGTGCATGATAGGTAATTATTAAATCAGCACCCGCCCTCTTTATGGATGTAAGTATCTCTTTAACCGCAGATATCTCATCTATGGCACCGTTCATGGATGCAAATTTGACCATAGAATATTCACCGCTGACGTTATAGGCTGCAATTGGAAGATCAAATCTTTCCCTTGCCATTCTGATGATGTCCAGGTAAAATATGGATGGCTTTACCATGATTATGTCCGCCCCTTCCTTTATATCTAGATCAATCTCCCTCATTGCCTCCCTTGCATTTGCATAGTTCATCTGATATGTTTTTCTATCACCAAACTTGGGGGAGGAATCAGCCGCCTCCCTGAAGGGTGAATAAAAGGATGATGCGAACTTGGCACTGTAAGCCATAATGGGTATATATTCAAAACCTTCGCTGTCAAGAGCTCTTCTTATAGCTCCTACCTGCCCGTCCATCATACCACTTGGGGCAACCACATCAACACCAGCCTTTGCATAACTCAAGGCGATCTTTCCATAAATTTCAAGAGTCCTATCATTAACTATGATACCGTTATCAACTATACCGCAATGACCGTGGGAGGTATATTCGCACATGCAGAGATCGGCAATAACGAGAATGCCCGATTCATCTTTTATTGTTCTTATTGCCTTCTGTATGACACCATTTTCTTCATACGCTGAAGATGCTGTCTCATCCTTGCATTTTGGTATACCGAATAGAAGTACGGACTTTATACCTAGTGATTCAAGATCCTTTGAGATTTTAGGTAGATCCCCCAGTGGATATCTGTATACGCCGGGCATCGAGCTTATCTCCTTTTTTTCTTTAATGTTTTCATCAACAAACAGGGGATATATGAGATCATTAAGATTTACCTCCGTTTCTTGCAAAATCTCCCTCAGTACAGGATTCATCCTTAGCCTTCTCATCCTTGTTACGGGAAACATTCAATCACCCCAGGATCCTCTTTAATTCCTCAATTGTCCTATCATCATATCTTCCTTCCCTAATATTTTTTGTTATGCCACCGAAGATCTTTTTGATTAAAGAATCTGCAAATTTTTCAATGTATTCCCTATCCTTTTCACCTATATAATGGAATAGTTCACCAATCTCCTCTTCCTTGACCTTTTCTATTTTTTTATACATAGATGCAATTATCTCCTCCACCTGATAATTCATAATCATTTTATCAATAACACCTAATTTTTCATCTATTATCATCTTTGCCCTTTCCATCTCCCTAAGCCTTATTGATATGTTATTTGAGATGTATTCCCTCAAATAATCAAGATCAACAAAATACCTGTCACCAGGGTTCTCAATATTCCTTGGATTACCAAGATCAATAATCACATAGGGCCTGTTAGACTTGAAGTCCTTGGAATTTAGAATATATCCCTCCATTCTTAATGCAGAAAATAGGGCATCATATTCACCTAGATGATCCCTCAGGACTCGTATGTTTATTCCCCTTACACCAAAATTTTTTTCGATTTCATTGAGTCTAGTCTCATTCCTCCCAAATACGTTAACATCATAATTTTTTGGTATATATTTCAGCAATGTCCTGGCCACCCTCCCAGTTCCAAGAATGGCCACCTTTCCAGAATTTAGAACACCCTCCAGAATCTTCACTGAAGCCTGGGGGATGGAAACTATGCCATTGCCTATCCTTGTCTTTGACCTTATCTCCTTTGATGTGCTTAATGCCTTCATAAATATGTAATTCAGATATTTTCCTGATGTGCCTTCATCTATGGATTTCTTCAAAGCCTCCTTCACCTGCCTCTGTATATCCTGTTCACCCGGGACCATTGAATCCATTCCCGAAGCCACCTCAATCAGATGCCTTACTGCATCTGATCCCTTCAATATTTTACCCTTTGGACCAAGCCCCAGTAATTTTTCTTCAATATCACTGTTATAATTTTCCATTATGGCGAATATCTCAAATCTATTGCAAGTCTTAAGGATTACATACTCTTTTGCAATATACCTCATTAGATTCCTTATGCTTATCTCATCCAGTGAACTCCATACCTCCAGCTCATCTAGACCCATCTGTTTATAAGTGGCCATCAGGTCAATTATTATCATAATCATTCACCCATTTTTCCATAGCATAGGAGAATGCCTTTTCTTTATCTCCTTTTTCCATATAAATCCAGAAGTTGCAATCCCTAAAAAGCTCTGAGAAGAATTTACTTCTCTTTTTCTCATCGTGTTCTATATTTTCTCTTATCCTTTCAATTACATCAAGTGAGTGCATGAAATTTTCTGTGAGCTCTTTTAGAAATTTTGCAAGGGCAGGTGATCTTCCAGATGTTGAGAAAGATATTATAATGTCATTTTCCCTGATGTATGATGGAAAGATTGCAACACTTTCCCTGTCATCCACAATATTATATATTTTGCCCATATTTTCGCAGACATTCTTTATTCTGGTGTTTATTATTTTATCATCGGTGGCAATTATTATGAAGTTTGATCCTTTGATATATTCCTTTATTTCATCCTCATCCTCCACCTTTTTAATGATTACCTCCTTTGCATATCTCCTTATCTCATCATTTATTTTCTGAGAGACCACAGTGACATGGGCTCCCTCCAGGGCCCTTAATTTCCTCAGTGCAACGGAGCCTCCTCCAAAAAGTGTTATCCTGAGTTTCTTGGTTTCAAGCATCACTGGAATGTACATTCCTTTTTTCACCCTTTAGATCCTTCAGTGTTCTCATTATAACGTGGGGTATATTTCTTTTTTTAAGCTCCTCTGAGAATTTTTTCAAACAGTCATCATCCCTGCAATGAACCATTGCAAAATAGTTGTATGGAAAATTCTTTTCCTCTTTTCTTCTATAAAAATGGGATATATTTGGATTTTCAAGAAACATATTGCATTCACAATCATCCATTTTCATGGCAACAAGGGCATTAACCCTATATCCTAGCTTATTCTGATCAGCAAGTACCCTGAATCCATCAATAACTCCATTTTCCATGTAATACCTAATCTCCCTGATCAAACTCTCCTTTGAAATGCCAATTTCCTTTGCAAGATCCCCAAAGGGATCCTCGGTAATTGCTATCCCTTTCCTGAGTCTTTCAATGATGTCCATTCTAATCCACCCCAAAATTTACATTGAGCTTGTATCTCATTTCACTCATCAGAATTACATACTTTTTGATTTCCCTTCTTGTTAAAATCTCATCTTTGAATCTTTTAAGTTTATTCTCATCCACAGTAACAAATGTGAACCATAGATTGTATTCGTTATCCCTCATATATATGTGTGTAATTTCACCATATCTGTTGAGTATCTCTGCTAATGATTCAATTGAATCCTCCTCAACCGATGCCCCTATTAGGGCACCGATTGAATTACTATAAAATTTATTCCCAAATCTTGGAACAATCCTCTTAATGTAGCCCATTTCACTAAGATTGAGAATTTTTTTAACAATGATATCCCTATCAATATGCAATTCCATCGATAGATCAAGATATGGATCTGGAGATACAGGGAATGACTCCTGTATTTTTCTTAATATCTTCTTATCAATCTCGTCCATTTTCACACCTCATAGGGACAGGCTGGATCCTCATCCAGATAATCACCACTCAGGGCGTATGCCCTGGATCTTGAGCCACCACATATGCTCTTGTATGGACATCTACCACATTTACCCTTCAAAAGTGAAGGGTCCTTTAATTTTCTGAAAATTTCTGAATTTCTGTAAACATCAATAACATTTGCATCCCTTACGTTCCCTCCCTTCAGGGGTAGAAATCCAGTGGGATATATATCACCTATGTGTGATATAAATAATGTACCTCTTCCATCCGTTACACCTAACCCATTTGAATCCCTTGTGACAGGAAGTTTCTTTTCACCCTCAAGTTTCTTCCTGTTATAAAATGGTGCCTCGGTAGTCTTTATTCTTATATCACCTCTGGAATGAACATCATAGATAAAATTTAGGGCATAAATAATCTCATCCTTATCAAGTGAAAGGGCATCAGTAGCCCTACCCGTTGGAACAAGGAAGAATATATCCCAAGATCTAATGCCATTCTCCTTCAGAAGGTAATACATATTTTCAAGATCATTGATGTTATGTTTTGATAATGTTGTGTTTATCTGAAGATTTGTTTTATTTTTTACATAATTTATAATTTTCATAGAGGTATCGAATGTTCCATTAACATTCCTGAAATTATCGTGAATCTCAGAATTACTTCCATCTATACTTATGGCTATGCTGTCCACCCTCTTTGAAATTTCAAGAATCTTTTCCTCTGTGGCAAGGGCAGTTCCGCTGAAGGATATTGCCAAACGCAGGTCCCTATCCTTAAAGATATCTATTATATCCAGTATATCATTCCTCATGAGGGGATCTCCACCCGTTATTATTATGAGAGGTTTTGTATCAAATCCTAGGAGATCATCCGCAAGGGATTCCATTTCATTCAATTTAAGTTCCCTGGGATCCCTCTTTGGTATTGCATTTGCCCTGCAATGTCTGCATGATAAAAGACAGGCCCTTGTCACCTCTACAAAAACTACCAGAGGATTCCTAATAAAGTCCATGGTCATTCACATCCACAGATATCTCATCTTCATCAAGGTAACAATCAGGATCCTCACCCCAGAGGTCACCATTGTATCTTAAAGCTCTCAGCCTGAAACCACCACATATATCTTTGAACTTGCATCTAGCACATTTGCCCTTGAGTAGTTCCTTCTTTTCCCTTCTGAGCATTCTTATAATTCCATCCTCCCTTGCCCATATTTTATCGAATTTCTCATTCCTTACGTTACCCATAGTGTAATCCCACCAGAACTGATTGGGATGAACATTTCCCCATGGATCTATGTTTCCTGCCTTTATTCCTGAGTTATCACCTCCCCTTCTTTTTAGAAGCCTGTATACATCCCCAGCCCTTTTATCACCTTCCCTAAGCAACTTTAAAAGGAGATAGACGCCATCGGCGGGATTGTCTACTGTGAGTATCTCCATTTCAATACTCTTATCATGCAGATCATAAGTTTTTTCAATGAGGTAATCAATCACCCACCTTCGGGTAACGTTATCTATGTCCTGTTCCCTAGATGATCTTCCGGCTGGAACAAGGTGGTAGAGGCAAAACCTGTCTATCCCGAGCTCCATTCCCAGCTCAAATACCTTTGGAAGATCAGATACATTATATTTTGTTACGGTGAACCTTATACCGCTCATCATACCTGCATCTTTAACGTTCCTTAATCCTTCCACTGCCCTTTCAAAAGCACCCCTTACACCCCTGAATGTATCATTTTTTTCCCCATATCCATCAAGGCTAATACCAACATACTTTACCCCTGATTCAGCAAGCCTGAACGCAGATTTTTCATCTATCAGGGTACCGTTTGATGAAAGTGTTACCCTTATACCTGATTCATCCGCATATCTTGATATCTCATATATATTCTCATGGAGCATAGGTTCTCCACCAGATAGTATTACTACTGGTAGACCCATTCTCCTCAGATCATCAATGGTTCCAAATATCTCATTTTCTGTGAGTTCATTGGGTGATTTTTCCGACTTCGCATTTGCATAGCAGTGTATACATCTTAAGTTGCATCTTAAGGTAAGGTTCCAAAATAGAACTGCCAGATCCCTTTTTGTATATCTCAAAACACTTGGGTCAGTTTCATACCTGTACCTTTCTTCATCAATCCTCTTACTCACGGTTCCTGCACTGAAAAGGAGCTGATTGAGCGCAATCATTGGGAGGTAGAGATATCTTCTGATATAAAAAATCAATGGTAAACTTTTAAGAAATAGATTCACGATAAGGTTAAAATAAAAATTGGATTAACCTTCTCTGATGAGATCTGAAAAACTGTTCAATGAATCCTCAAAATTTTTTCCAGGCGGTGTTAATTCACCAGTAAGATTCTATAAGCCATATCCTGTATTCATCTCAGGAGGAAAAGGAAGCAGGATAATGGATGTGGATGGTACCTCCTATATAGATTTCTGCCTTGCATACGGCCCATTGATACTGGGGCATTCACACCATGCAGTCAGGAGGGCAATAATGGAACAGCTTGAGAAAGGGTGGCTGTTTGGGGCACCAACAGAACTTGAGGTAAAATTAGGTGAAATACTTTCGAGATTGACAGGTATGGATATGATGAGGTTCACAAATTCAGGAACTGAGGCAACCATGCATGCAATAAGGCTGGGAAGGGCATATACAGGTAAGAAAAAGATAGTGAAGATGAGAAGCGGATACCATGGGGCCCATGATTATGTTCTAGTTTCACCTGGAAGCGGTGCAGCTGGTATACCCTCCTCACCAGGTATACCGGATGAAACCTCTAAAAATACTTTAATAGCAGAATTCAACGACTTTGATTCTGTTGATAAAATTTTCAAGGAAAATAAAGGGGAAATTGCTCTCCTTATTACCGAACCTGTCCTTGGTAATATAGGCGTAATTGAACCTCTGGATGGTTATATTAAGTTTTTAAGGGAGATTACAGAAAAATATGATTCCCTCTTAATAATGGATGAGGTAATAACAGGATTTAGAATAAAATATGGTACAGCATCTCAGTTTTATAATGTAAGACCTGACCTCATTGTAATGGGAAAGATCATAGGTGGGGGTCTACCCTTCGCTCTTTTTGGAGGAGAAAGGGAGATCATGGAGAAAATTTCTCCCTCAGGTAATGTCTATCAGGCGGGAACATTCTCAGGGAATCCACTATCTGTTTCTGCAGGTACTGCCACAATAATGGAACTGGAGAAGATGAACTATGATATCTTTAAAGATTATCTCCACATCCTGAATAAATATGTAGATGATGCCAGAGATGATTTTAATGAAAAAATAACATTGAATGGTATAGGAGGTATGTTCCAAATCTTCTTCAATAATGAGGTTAAAAATGTTGATGAGGCGCTGAAAAGTGATTCTGAAAGATATTTCTCTTTGTTCAATTATCTACTTGAGAAAGGATTTTACTTGCCACCATCACAGTTTGAGTCACTCTTCTTTAGCTTTGTCCATGAGAGGGGTGAGATTGAATCTTTAGGGAGGACAGTTTATGAATTCATCGGAACTCATAAGGATAGGAAGTAGAGCTAGTCCACTTGCACTTGCACAGGCAAAGATTGTAGAGGATCTTTTAAGAAAAAAAGGCTTCCAGACAGAGATAGTAAAGATTAGGAGTAAAGGGGATAGCACAGATCTGCCCCTCAGGCTTTCGAGAGATTTTGGCATTTTTACAAAGGAGATAAATAGGGCCCTGCTAGAAAATAGGATTGATATGGCAGTTCATTCAATGAAGGACCTCCCAACATCTCTTGAGGAGGGTCTTGAGATCTCCGCCGTTGTAAAGAGGGGACCAATAGAGGATTTTCTTGTATCAAAAAAAGATCTTTTTCAATTGCCTCCCGGTTCGAAGGTAGGTACATCAAGCCAAAGAAGAAGGGTTTTTGCAATGTTTCTCAGACCGGATCTTGAGATAGTTGACATCAGGGGAAATGTGGAAACAAGATTAAAAAAATATATGAATGGTGAGGTTGATGCTCTTATACTTGCAAGGGCAGGCCTTGTAAGGCTCAATATAAATGTTGAGGGTGAAATTCTCAACAAGGATATATTTATACCTCAGGCAAATCAAGGTGCGATTGCTGTTGTAACTAGGGGAGACCATTTTTCTAAGATTTCATCAGCTGTGGATGACTGGGAAACACATATAGAGACATTTATTGAGAGGGAGGCTCTCAAAAAGGTTGATGCAGGTTGCCACTCTTCCCTTGGCATGTATGCAAAATTTCAGGATAACAGGATACTATTCCACAGTTCTTACATAAAGGACATGAAAAGATACGACTTTTATATGAAGATTGAACCATGGGAGATAGATGATCTTATAAAAGATTTCATAAGGTGGTATAATGAATAGTGTTTATCTTGTTGGAGCGGGCCCAGGAAATCCAGATCTCATCACCCTAAAGGGCCTAAAGGTTCTAAAGAAGGCGGATGTTGTTCTTTACGATAGGCTTGTTGATAAAAGGATATTAAAGATGATACCTAAAGGTGTAAAGAAGATTCCGGTGGGAAAAATAAAGGGTGAGGATTCTGATGAAAAACAGAAGGAAATATTTGAATTGATTAAAAAGTATTATTACCAGGGTAAAAATGTGGTAAGGCTGAAGGGTGGTGACCCATTCGTATTCGGGAGGGGTGGTGAGGAGATGGAATTCATGAAGGAGAATGGTATTAGATTCAGCGTAATTCCGGGTATCTCATCCTCCCTTGGTGTTCCCACAAGCATAGGTTTACCCCTTACACACAGGAATTATTCATCTTCCATATTGATAATACCGGGACATCTGAAAAAGGGAAATGAACCTAATTGGAAGGTAGTGGCTGATTTTGATGGAACAATAGTTATACTAATGGGTGCAAGCAAGATTGAAGAGATATCTAGCAAATTGATTGAGCTTGGAAAGGACCCTGAAACTCCAGTGTGCGCCATAATGGATGGAACCACAAAAAATGAAAAGGTGATAATCTCCAGATTAAATGAAATAAAAAATGTTAAGGCACCGGCAGTAATAGTTATAGGTAAGGTGGTGAAGCTGATTGAGGAGGATATTACTTCTTCGCCCGGAAGAAAAAAGGGAAGAATTAAAGATTGAATTCGCGGAGATAATTAATTTCCCCATATTAAGATTGGTAGAGGATGATTTTTCATTGAATGATTTAAATTTCGATACATTTATATTCACAAGTAAATTTGCATACATATCATTCAAAAGAAGGGTAGGAAAATCCATAGATGAAATCTTAAAGGGAAGGAGAATAATAGCAATCGGAGAGAAAACGGCCTCTGCAATAGATTTTGAATCGGAGATACCGGAGAAACAGAACTGGAAAGGTATAGTTGAAATGGTGAGAAGGGGTGAAAGGGTATTGATCATAAGGAGCAGGGATGGAAACAGGAATCTACCCCTTGAACTCGAGAGAAGAGGCGCTTTCGTAAAAACCCTGGACATTTATCATGCTGAGAGGATAGAATCAGGTTTTGAGAAATTATGCAGTATGTTTGCATCAGGTAGTATAGATGCAATAATTTTTTCATCCGGGCTCATTGCTGAAAGTTTTTTCAGGCTATTTGAAAAATATTGTGTAAAAAAAGATATTCTCCCAGAATTGATGGTATCACTAGGTGAGGAAACATCAAATAAACTCAGGGAATTTAATGTTAATTTTATAGAGGTAAAAAAGCCCGATATCTCTATGGCAGTAAGAGAGGTATGCAATTATTTTATGGAAAAATTTAATAATATGTAATAAATTCATATTATGGTGATTAAAATGATGAGCGCATCTACTACAGGCACCTATATACCACCAGATGTATCGACTGTAAAATCCTTGAACATGATTGCGAAAATAATATCCTTGATATTCGGTATTATACTTATAATAATGGGTTTGATTGAGTTGATCTTTCTTGTAGGGATTGTACCTCTAATCTTTGGTATAATAGACATTGTTATATATTTCCAGATTAAGGAGATAGATTCACTCATAGATCAGCAGAGATACAACGATGCAAAGAATAAGACATTCATATGGATGATCATAGGAATTCTACTTGCAGGGGTAATCGTTGGAATATTACTTCTGATTGCATACATAAAGTATGATGATATCATAAGGGCAGTACAGCAATCATACGTACAGCAGGGACCAGCACCTCCACAGCTGCCCGTTCAATAAAATTTTTTATAAAACCTTAAATTTTTTTAATGCCTCAATTACACCGTAACCGTACTTTCTTTTAGTAATATAATCTGCATTGTTTTTCACAATATCCCAGGCATTTGATACGGCTATACCTAAACCAGCATTTTTTATCATTTCAATATCATTCTCGCTGTCACCGAATGCAATTGTTTCCTCCAGATCTATTTCTAACATCTCTAGTACCTTCTTTAGACCAAATAGTTTGTTCTGCCCCCTGTGCATTATATGAATACCAAAGCCCGTCGCTTGAACGTTGAATCCCAATGGTATGAAAAATTCCTTCACCTTAGAGATATCCATTCCAGGAACTAGAGTAATAGAGGTTTCCCTCCATCTATCCGTTATTATCCTTTCAGCTTCAGGATACTTTTCTTTGAACTTGATGTATTCAATCTCAATATCTGCCTTGTCGAAGTATTTATATATTTTATCGTGTAAAATAATACCACCATTTTCAGAAACAATTGGTCCAGATATGCCAAGAAATATCCTGAAACCTAGGGTGACAGGTATTACATTTCCACTTACCAATATTATTTTTATACCTTTTTTCTCAATCCTTCTGAAGGCATGAATAATATCTACAGTTATTTCCCTCTTCTCATTTGTTATGGTTCCATCTATGTCTGTGGCTATTGCCCTTATCTTCATTGCATAGGATAAATTAAAATAAATATTAAAACATTAACAGGAAGGTGATCCAAATTGCCTAGGAAATACATTAAAAAAAGGGCTGAGATCTGGATAAAGGATCTGCTTGCCCTGGCCAGGAGGATGGAAATTGAAGATAATTACGACCTTGAGAGGAGGTACGTTTCACTAGTACTTGAAATTTCAAAACACTATAAGGTAAAGATTCCTGAAAAAAGATTCATTTGTAAAAACTGTAAAATCATACTGATCCCGGGAAAGAATTCTACTGTGAGAATAAAAAAAGGTAGGGTAAATATAAAATGCCTTAGATGTGGCAATATAAGGAGATTTGTTATCTGATTACTCCTCCTCTTCCCTTCCTTTACCTTCCGTTGTTTCAATCTGGAAATAAACCTTCATACCATGGAGGGTTTCATAAATTTTGTCAGCAAACCATATTGCATCTTCAACAGTGGCATTATTTCCCCAGTCGTAGACAAAATCATACCATCCTGTTATTGGCCTGAAACCTAAACCTTCAAGTGCTGATACTATCTCTGATGGTTTTGCACCTTCGCTGTTGAATGTTACCTTCAGGTATGTTTTCATATAGTTCAAATCTCACATTACCTTACAATATTTAAAAATTTCTTTCAGATAGCCCAGCAGAATTCCTTTAGGAAAATTAATTATATTCAATGAAACATTAAAAAAGTTGAGGCAGATGATGTTAGGTGGTATTCCTGAAAAAAGGATCTCTAAAAAACTTTCAGATATTTAGCATTTTTAAGAAGATTTTCACATTTTCCTCAATCCCCAAGGATTCTATAAAATTTATACCTCTGCTCACATTAAGCATTTCATCCAGATTTTCATGCATGTCTGAACCTATGGAAACAGGAATATCCCTATCCTTAAATTTTTTAAAGAATTCATCCGAAAGGGAATAATAATAATCACCAAGAATTGAATAATTCTTATTTGTATTTACCTCAACAAAAATCTGGTGAGTTTCCAGAAGATCCAAAAAATTATTCATTTCTATGGAGCTGAAATTTTTCTGTAGATTATTGTGTGCTAGGCCGATTGGTAAACCTATATCATCATATATATCAAGAAGCTTCCAGAGTGGATATCCACCCATGTTGCTATCCCCCACATATTCAAACAGTATGTAATCTAGACCCTC
Organism: Candidatus Aciduliprofundum sp.; assembly: GCA_002878135.1. Taxonomy (GTDB): domain Archaea; phylum Thermoplasmatota; class Thermoplasmata; order Thermoplasmatales; family ARK-15; genus ARK-15. The sequence goes on along the minus strand of PNIT01000010.1, from coordinate 2,071 downwards.
AAATATCTTTCCTCCTATCAGGGAGATATCCGTTCTTGGTGAGAAATCTATCTCCAATCCTTTGAATATCTTTAAGGGTACATCTATTGATTCTATCTCTTCCAGGTATCTCTTGATTACTTCTGGGTCCATGGATCTTACCTTTCTTGTGCTGAAATGATCCGTTATACCAATCGCATAAAAACCCTTCTCGTAAGCATATCTGGCAATCTCATTCAATCCATATAAACCATCTGAAAAGGTTGAATGGATATGGAAATCTATCAATGGTAGCATTCTATCCTACCTTTTCCCATTCCTCCAGTTTCATCACGGCTGAGAGTGTTGATCCCCTCTTTATCTCCTCCCTAATCCTGTTTTCCTTTTCCATAACATCAATGGCCCTGTTTGCAATCTCCACTGCAATCTCCTTTGGGATTACAACAAGACCAGATTCATCACCAACTATCCAGTCCCCTGTCCTTATTATCTGTCCTCCAAATTCCACCTCAACACCAATCTCACCGTAACCCTTTGGCTCACCAGCATTTGGTACTATATACCTTGCAAAAACTGGAAAATCTATTTCCTTTATTGTATCAATATCCCTAACGGCACCGTTTATCACCACACCTGATAGCCCCTTTACCTTTGCACTCCAGGATGCAAGTTCACCCCAGACCGCAGTTTCACCCCCGTTAACATCTATAACAAGTACCGTGCCAGGTTCTGCCCTGTCTATTGCTTCCACAGGCTTTGACCAGTCACCATCCATGGCCCTCACCGTTAAGGCCCTACCCACCATCTTTTTACCCCTCGATATTATGGGTATGAGACCATGTATGGCACCCTTCCTGTGAAGGGCATCAGATATATTTGGAGTAGATACCTTTGAGAATGCCTCATAGAGTTCATCCTGTCTATATTTCTTAAATAATTCACTCTTTATGGGTACCCTCTTCTCTATGCTTTCCTTTATTCTCCTAGTTGCCTCAGTAACATTCTCAGCCTTAATTATAGATCCACCGCATATTATTATGGATGCACCATTTTCAACCATTATGGGTGCAGTTTCAGAATTTATTCCACCGGCCACTGCAACTGGAAGATTTGTTGCCTTTACAACGTCCCTTAAAATCTGCAGAGGATCCTTACCCACCATCTGCTGATCTACTCCAACGTGCACACAGAGGTATTCAGCCCCCATCTTTTCAGCTTCCCTGGCCCTTTCAACGGGATCGGGAACATTCATAAGATCAACCATTATCTTTGATCCATATTTATTGGCAGCCTTAACAGCCTCTGTAATTGTTCCATCGTCTGAAACACCCAGGATTACAATAACATCCGCTCCACTTTTGGCCGCCATCTCGGCCTCTGCACCACCAACATCCATGGTTTTCATGTCAGCAACTATTACCTTGTTTGGAAAAGTCCTTTTCATTGTCCTGACCGCATCCATTCCAACACTCTTTATAAGTGGTGTACCTACCTCTATCCAATCTACTCCACCTTCCACCGATTCTTTTGCTATCTGTACTGCCCTTTCAAGTATTGTTAAATCCAAAGCTACCTGTAAGATTGCCATAGTTTTTGATAATATTACTTAATAAATAACCTTTTCTAGGTGCGGAGGGCCGGATTTGAACCGGCGAATCCCTATGGAAGCAGATCTTGAGTCTGCCGCCTTTAGCCAGGCTCGGCAACCTCCGCTTAAAATTCATTTGGATGCCTTTTTCTTTTTTGTTTCCTTTTCAACTGTGTATACATTCGTCTGTAGCTGATTTGTAATCTCTATAAGATAATCCTTAATCTCGCTTAAAAAATTTTTGAACTTATCATCAATATCATAGGTAATATGATAATAGGTTGTATTTATCTTTGCGGATAGAACATTCAGGAATGAGATTTTCTGCTCCAGTTCCTCTAGATACCTTGATATCTCATCCTGCCTTTTTCTCAACTCCTCAATCTCCCTTGAGAGATTTTCTAACTGTGATGATAATCGTTCAAGATCCTCGGTTAACCTATTTTTTGAAAGCATCTGCAATTAGAAAACATAATCATTATTATTAAATTTTTCATTTTTTAA
>PNIT01000025.1 GCA_002878135.1 Candidatus Aciduliprofundum sp. | reverse complement strand
GGGGGAATAACCGAGCGCCACGGTGAGGTAATACAGATTATGCGGATCACTGTTCAGCCAATCAAGCAGGTCCCCTGTGAGAAGATTGGTGTTAAAATCTGCAATCTCGCTTATTATTCTATCTATGTTATCTTCGTTTATTTTCAGTATATTGTTATTGATTATGTAATTAAGGGCCTCTTCAGCGAACCTTACTTTCGAATTATGGTCCATTTTTACATGCTGGAGCCTTTCTACCAATGCATCGTATGTTTCCTTGTCTTTTGGTACCAGGGCACCGTTCTTAAAATTCTTCAACATTCTTTCACTGATAGAAACCAAGGATTCTCTCATATCTCTTTCTCCCCTTCCATATCTTGTATTATCATTTTCTCCATTTTATCCCTGATCTTGGCAATTATTTCCTCGGCCTCTGCAATGCAGTTGTTTGTTTTATTTACTATTTCTAAGTACCTTTTGTAGATTGATCTTGCACGCCTCCCCCTCTCACCCTCATCAAGGTTATTTACGAACTCCTGGAAATCTACAGCATTAATATAGTCAAAATAGACATTCAAACCATAATTACCGCTACCCGGATGGAGGAATTCTACATAGCTCATGGTAAAAGGAAATGCTATGTCACTGTAGCCATGCATATAATCAAAGAGGTGCAGGTACTCAAACATTTCCACGGCAGACTCATGCTCTTCCATTGAAAACCTGCCTTTTCTGTTCTTAAAATATTCATCACCGAGGCGGACTGAGACATCCCCGGAAAGCAAGGGGATCATGCCCCTGTGGTAATAGATCTCGCGTATTCTTATGGAGTACTTTCCCCTGTCTATCTTGAAATATTTTTCGGACCACGGTTCCATCAATCCCTCTAAATATTGCCCGATCTGATCCATTATCACCACCCTAGAAAAGGTTCAGAGAATACCGAGCACCTTCCAGATTGCCCTTTTTATCTCGAGGGGAGTAATGGGGGAATTCATATAATAAATTAAAATGAGCCTGGTCTGATCCCTCCACCTGAAATATTCCTCAGGGAGTTCATCGCCTGATATTTGCGCAACCTTACCCCTCGCCAAGATATAATTGAACGCTATCTTTATTGCCTCAAAATCATCCATACTACCACCTCATCCTTTCATTGGCCATCAACCCAACAACCCAAAAAAGAAGCATGGAAAACACCACCAGTAGCTTCAACTTCAGACCCACCATAAAAACCACCGAAAAAGACCAAAAAATTTAGGAGGGTTAGATATTCCTCTACAAATTAAATAAAAATTTAAAAGTATTTATCACAGCCCCATTCAGAACACAGGTTTTCGAGATACTCCCATATACTGTCGTATAGTAAGAGCTCTTCAAGACCTTTGCTGAGAGTATGTTTATGATCATAACCCGAATCTTTAAAATCACCATCGTTTTCAGTCAAAGAAATATGTTCGTCCCAGTCACAGTTTTCTGGGCTATCTTTTGTGTAAAAATATCCATCTTGATAATAGAAAGGAATACCAAACCCCTCTAAGAGTTCGTTTATAGAGTAAATCCTACCTTTTTCGTCCGGATCTAATATACTCCCAGTCAGAGGCTCTGAAAAAGACATTTTTCCTTTTTCAATGTAAACCAACCTATAACAGCCATCAGGGATTTCGGTCATCTTAAGTAGCAACTTCTCAAAAAGTTCATAATTACCAATTTTTTTAAGATCTATTCTAGACATTTTTCTCACCTCCATTTATTTTTAATAAATTATAAAAAATGATGGAAAAGTTTTACTCCATGTTTACTTCAACAATTCTTTTAATAAAGACTTCTCAATATAACCTCCTTTGACCAAGGGATTATAATAATCCGGATATTCGAATTTCACTTTTACATATTTCCTTTTTACTTCATCCATCGCTTCCTTGATTATTTGGCGCGCTTCATTAGCATTATTTCTAGCATCTCTGATAATTTCTTTAATTGATTCATCGTCATAACCGGCTTTCTCTAGCGCAAAGCGTACAATTCTGCGTGTGGGAATATAGTCGAAGGCAGGTTTACCGTCAAATCTATATATTGTCTTATTAGAAGGAGCCGAAATAAAATATATGGTTGTATTAATATTCCATTCCCTTAGTTTTATTTTTATTGGTGTATTTTTACTTCTTTTCTTCTCTTCCATACTGCCATTCCTCCGCATCAGGCCCTGTATTTTTAGGAGCCATACCCCATTTCAGGAATGTTTATCCATCCGACCATTCAGCCACCCTCTCAATCTATGTTTATATTAAAATACCCCTTTTCATGTATTCGATGACCATCATATTCGACATCTATTACCATCCCATCTAAACCCCTTCCCTCTACAGTTCCTATTAGAATCCACGGTAATTCCCTGCCCCAGTATTCCTCTGAAGCACTTGGAAGCCTCTCAAAGCTGACGTCTGTCCCATGTTTATACAGTAAAACTGCATATGTCCCTTCCCATGGTTCTTCAAAGCCATGAACAAATTTGAAAATCTGATCCTGAATTATGTCCCACACTGGTCCATTCACTTCATGTGTTTTTGTCTGATCCCTTCCTTCTCTTTCTTCAGCCATCTTTCATCACCATCATAATTCATTTACCTCATTATATAGTTTTCTGAGGGGGGAGTTACTGGAAGTAATGGAGATAGTGCTCGAACCACTCCCCGTACACGGGGGAGTGCCTCTCGAGGAGACCTGAGATATAGCCCACCTGCAATAGCCATGATGCGGTATCCTCGGGATCACCGGCCTCAAATGCGCCCATGTTTTTAAGAACAAACTCCCTTTCCCTCTCGTCCATTCCATCCATCCAATCACGATCATTCCTCTCCATAATCACCACCTCCAACAATCAAACAGGAATTCGGTCATACCGCAACACGATCTGACCGTCAATGGGCTCAGAGGGGGAGGGTCCTCTGAACCACGTGCTTCGCCGGTTGCCTCAGCTGACTGCTCTGCGCTACGGAGCTCGGGGCTTGGGCCTTCGGGGG
>PNIT01000116.1 GCA_002878135.1 Candidatus Aciduliprofundum sp. | reverse complement strand
ATAAACATTGCACATTGTATTATCAATCAATTCTATGTTATCATCTATCCTCATAGGATCATCAATTTATTAGATATATTTAAAATATTCTTCAGTATGCGGAGGGAGGGATTTGAACCCTCGTATCCCTGTGGAAGTGGACCCTAAATCCACCACCTTTGGCCAGGCTCGGTAACCTCCGCAATGAAAATAATGGTTTTAAAATAGTCCCTTCTTGTACATGTTCTTTGCCACAAAGGCCTCTATCTTCCATGTTGGCTGAAGGCTTCCTGCCACCTGCATGAGGTGATCAAGTGTGTCCACTTCCCAGTGGCATACTGCCATGTTCTTGTTCTCAGCAAGATCTACGCTTATAAGCTTCAGCCCGGCTGGCAGCTTCTTCTCCTTAGCCATGGATATTACCTTCGTAGCAAACTCCATTACCTTCTCCTTCTGTGCATCTTCCCAGCTATGCACCACTATAACATGTGTCATAATGGGTATTAAAATGTTTTATTAGATAAAGATTTCCCATAGGGATCATAGAAATATTTAAATAGAAGTACAAATTTACGCATACAGGATTATGAGGTGATTAGAATATGATGGCAGGTCAGGTACCGATACTGGTATTAAAGGAAGGGACGGAAAGGGAAACAGGAAAGAGTGCACAGAAAAATAACATTTCTGCTGCAAAGGCAATAGCCGATGCAGTTAGAACCACGCTTGGACCTAAGGGAATGGATAAGATGCTTGTCGATTCCCTTGGTGATATAGTAATAACTAATGATGGTGCCACAATCCTGAAGGAGATAGATGTACAGCATCCTGCTGCAAAGATGATTGTTGAGGTGGCAAAGGCGCAGGATCAGGAGGTGGGTGATGGCACCACAACATCCGTTGTCCTTGCAGGTGAGCTACTCAAACAGGCAGAGGCACTGCTGGAGCAGAACATACATCCAACAATAATAACGAATGGATACAGGATTGCAAGCCAGAAGGCGCTTGAGATTCTACCACAGATTGCAAAGAAGGTATCAAAGGAAGATACTGAAACACTTAAAAAGATTGCAATGACCGCCATGACAGGTAAGAACATAGGACCTGACAGGGATTATTTTGCAGACCTGGTTGTAAAGGCAGTTCTCACCGTTGCCACAGAGGTAAATGGTAAGGTGAAGGTGGATGTTGACAACATAAAGGTGGAGAAGAAGGCAGGCGGAAGCGTCAAGGATACACAGATGATAGATGGTATCGTCCTTGACAAGGAGAAGGTACATCCGAGGATGCCAAAGGTGGTTAAGGGTGCAAAGATTGCTCTCCTTAATGGAGGTCTTGAGGTAAAGAAGACAGAGATAAGTGCAAAGATACAGATTGAGGATCCTTCAAAGATTCATGAGTTCCTTGCAGAGGAGGAGAAGCAGCTCAAGGACATGGTGGAGAAGATCAGGGCATCCGGTGCCAATGTTGTATTTGCGCAGAAGGGCATAGATGACCTCGCACAGCACTATCTTGCAAAGTACAACATATACGGTGCAAGGAGGATAAAGAAGAGTGACATGGAAAGCCTTGCAAAGGCAACAGGTGGAAAGATTGTAACAAACCTTGATGATCTTAAGCCTGAGGATCTTGGATATGCTGAAACTGTTGAGGAGATAAAGATTGGAAACGATTACATGACATTCGTCAGGGGATGCAAGGATCCACATGCGGTGAGCATACTTATAAGGGGAGGAACTGAGCATGTTATCGCAGAGGCTGAGAGGGCACTCCACGATGCAATCAAGGTGGTAGGTGTCACAGTTGAAGAGGGACTTGTTGTTCCTGGTGGAGGTGCCATTGAGACTGAGCTTGCACTCAGGATCAAGGAGTTTGCGCACACGGTCGGTGGAAGGGAGCAGCTTGCAGTGGAGGCATTTGCAAATGCCCTTGAGATAATACCCAGGTCCCTCGCTGAGAATGCTGGAATGGATGCAATAAGCATCCTGATGAAGCTGAAGAGCATACATGAACAGGGCAAGAAATCCCATGGCGTTGATGTGCTTGCCAATGGAATAGAGGACATGTTCAAGCTTGGTGTCGTTGAACCTGCAAAGGTAAAGAAACAGGCCATAGAGAGTGCCATGGAGGTAGCAACCATGATTCTCAGGATAGACGATGTGATAGCAGCAAAGAAAAAGACAGAGACACAGCCAGGTCAGGGACAGGGACAGCCGGGCATGCCACCAGGAATGGGTGGAATGGGCGGAATGCCCGAAATGTAAATATTTTTTAATGTGATTTTTTATGATTCCCTCTTTTTCCCTTGGAAAGGGTGAGGAATCTGGCCTTAAGGATTCTTATGAGCTTGTCATAGTTGGTGCAGGCCCAGCGGGGCTTTCAGCTGGTATATATGCAATAAGGTCCGGACTGGAGGCGGTAATAATTGACAAGGGTCTTCCAGGAGGCCTTGTTGTTGAGGATCCACTCATTGAGAACTACCTTGGTTTTGAGAGCATTGAGGGCGAAAAGCTTGCAAAAATCTTCAGGGACCATGCATCAAAGTACCTGAAGATCTTCTCAAATATTGAGGTACTGGATGTAAAAAAGGTGGATGATACATTCTTCATTTCACTTTCCTCAGGCAGGGTAATAAAATCCAGGGCAGTTATATTTTCAACTGGAACCACGCACAAGAAGCTGAATGTTAAGGGGGAGGATGAATACCTCGGGAAGGGTGTATCATACTGCGTTACCTGCGACGCATACTTCTTCAAGGGAAAGAAGGTGGCTGTCATAGGTGGTGGGAATTCGGGTGCCATTGCATCCCTATACCTTAAGGATGTAGGAGTAACACCCACCATAGTTGAATTCATGCCAAGATACATGTGCGAAAAGGCCTATCAGGACCAGATTAAAAAGAAGAACATAGAGTACATAATGAACGCCCAGGTACTTGAGATAGGCGGTGATGGCAGCAAGGTGAAGTTCATCAGGTACAGGGACAGGTCAACGGGTGAGGAAAGGGAGCTTGAGGTGGATGGCGTTTTTATCTACGTGGGTCTTCTACCCCAGACACAGAGCCTGAAATCACTTGGACTCAACATGGATCCAAGGGGATACATAATCACCGATAAAAAATGCAGGACAAACATTAAGAACTTCTATGCCGCAGGTGATGTGACAGGTGACTCAGGCCAGATAATAATATCTGCGGGACAGGGGGCTGTAGCAGCACTAAGTGCATACGAGGATCTCAGATTAAA
>PNIT01000029.1 GCA_002878135.1 Candidatus Aciduliprofundum sp. | reverse complement strand
GTCATACAATTGTCATATATTATTATTTTATTATTTAAACATTTCTAGAAGGTTGATGGAATCACCTCTTTTCCCCAAAATTTTCTATCCAGAATCTTGCAATCTCCTCCCTCGTTGCTATCCATACATCATATTCTTTTACATATTTAATGAATTTTTCCAGTGCAACGAATCTGCCCGGCCTTCCTGAGATTCTAACATGTAATCCTACGTTCATGAGTTTTGGTGATTCCCTGGACTCCCTGTAAAGTACATCAAACGTATCCCTCAGATATATGAAGAAGTCCTCAGAATTTGCAAACCTGTGCATTGGATAGAGGAAATGAAAATCATTTGCATCCGGTGTATACGGAATGATGAGCATACCTGTTTTTTTGTAGAAATATGGTAGATCATCATTATAGGCATCAGAATCATATATGAAATTCCTGAATTCAGATAATATATCCAGTGTATTCTCACTGGGTTCCCTGGCATAGAAGCCAACTGGCTTCTTACCTGTTATTCTTTCTATGAGTTCAATGGATTTCTTTATCTCCTCCCTTTCCTGCTCGTATGTAAGCCTGTAAAGCTCCGTCCACCTGTATCCATGGTCACATATCTCATGGCCGTCCTCAACTATTGCCCTTGCTGCGGAGGGATTCAATTCAAGTGCCTTTGCAACAGCAAAGAATGTTACCTTGATATTCTCCCTCCTGAATAGATCGAGGATCCTCCAAATGGCCACCCTCTGACCGTATTCATAGACGCTCTCCATGCCCACATCCCTTGCCTTAATGTCAACTGGACCGAATTCACCAATGGATTCAACTATTCCATCCATAGGATATGAATGCTCGGCACCTTCCTCATAATTTACAACTATGGATAGTGCAAGCGATCTGCCCCCTGGCCATGAGAATCTGGGTGGATTTTTACCGTATCCTATAAAATCCCTTTCATATGGCATTGGATCACCTCAGAAGTCCATCCTTATGGATCCTATCCTGAATAATTTCTTTTTATCCCTTCCTATTATCATCACTATCAAGTATCCTATAAAGGCCCAGGATATAAATATTATAGGTGCGAATTCAATGGGGAAGGAAGGTGGCCATATGCTTGCATAAAGTGCTCCTAAGAGGAAGGTAAAGGCTGTAAGTGGAAGTACAATGTGGAATAGAATGGACCTTTTTGTAAATTTCCTAGAATAGAATGGCAATGCAAAATTTATCAAAATCTGCATCGTTATGGTTCCAAGAGTTGCAATCGTAGCGGCTATGAGAAATAGGTTGAGGGTCTGTGAAACATCGTTTACTGCATTCATGGCAAATGCAGAAATTATTATAATTAATACTGATGTGATGCTCATAAGTGAAAGAGAGATATATGGAGTTCTATACCTCCTCGAGACCTTTGCGAGTGATCCTGGTAATACCTCCCTGCCCAGGGCGTAAAGGTTCCTTCCCACGGCATTCAGGAATGATGTACTGCTCGATATGGTCGAATTTCCAACGAGTATGAGCATTGTTATGACTGCAAAAATTCCCAGGTACTTATAGACAAGGAGCACTCCTGGTATGGATATTCCATTAGTTATTGAAGTTGCAAATGTATCCATGTTATACATTCCCCAGCCAATGGTAGTGGCATAGGCCATTATTATGAAAACGAATCCTGTCAGGAGAACCTGGACTATTACTGCCCTACCTATGGTTTTCTGGGGTAATTTAGCCTCCTCCGCTATGTTCACGGTGGTATCATATCCTGCGAAGGCGAGCATAGAGAAGAATAAACCATAGAAAACACCCTGCCATCCTGTGGGTGATAGATATGGTGTGAAAGGTAGATATGAGTTTGATGGACCCGCCTCCACTATTACAACAATGCTGAATATTAAAATGAGAGCTAGCTCTATCAAAGAGGATGTGAGTGTGTATTTCAATGATATCCTTATTCCCAGGATTGTTATGATCAATTCAATCAGAAGGAAGGAAATGACAATTATAAGCCAGGTGTAAGATGGCAGATGAATACCAAAGAAATAGGGTATTGAAAGCTGTACCATTAAACCATAGAATATGGGTTCGTTCAATAGAACACCAAGTCCGTAGATAATGTATATCCAGCCTGTAACAAATCCAATTTTTGGCCCAAGGCTCTTGGTGATGAATGTATAATAGCCCCCGGCGCTGGCCGTCCTAATGGAATACTGAAATATTGTATTGACTATGAGAAATACCACCATAAGGCCAAGTATGTAGGAAAGTGTTACTGAGCCTCCCGCATAGATGGCGGATGCGGTGAGTACAGATGTCATGGCAACAAGGGGAGCTATGCCTGAGATACCCTGACCCACAAGCAACCAGAAACCCACTGTCTTCTCTGCAAGCTTATTATCCTCAAATCGTTCCATAAAAAATGGAAAAGTAATAAAATATTTTAAATTTTTTAAAATAAATTTTACAGAATGTCAAGATGTATATCTATTCCAAAAAGGGCAAGAACACCAAGAGAAATCATGAAAATGCCCATGGCAAGGAGGAGATATAGACCGATGTAACCAAGTTTCATTGCCCTTCTCTCAAGCTGTTCCTGGGTCTTTGCACCAAGTTCTGCACCTTTCCTTACAAGGTAACCTATGAAGCTGAGACTCACCATTGTTCCAAGCCCGAAGAAAAGTCCCGGGATAAATCCGAGATATGCTGGGAATGTGAGCGCCGTTGTATATATTATAACTAGAAGAAATCCCGTTCCAAAGGCTGCAACTAACCCATGAATCCATATGGCCTTGTATGGCGGTGCCATCTTAACCTGGGTAAATCCAAGATCCCCGTGCACATGCCTGCATCCTAACTTTGTAACGAACCTATGAATAAAACTCTTTGAATATGATTCATTGTTGGCCCTTGCACACATTATGATATTCAGCCTTGGTAGGAAAACAAACAATGCCACGCCCAACATCGTTAGACCAGCAATTATGAATACGTACGGATTGTAGAATTCAGAGAGAAATATGTTTCCCATGATGGAGACAATGGTTGTGAGTATTGACCATACAAGGGTAAGAGCGCCCGTGAATATTATTGTTGAGAAAACGGCCTTTTTGGTGTTCTCCTGACCAAGGGCGTAGGGTATTGTAATGGGCCAGGTATGTTCATCGGGTATCAGACCATGTACAATGCCCAAACCCAGCGGAATAAAGAAGGTAACAATATCCATACTAACCACCTTTAGATTTATTCTTATTTTTTTAGTAAATT
>PNIT01000040.1 GCA_002878135.1 Candidatus Aciduliprofundum sp. | reverse complement strand
ATCATACTTTCTCCTCCTGGAAATATTTCAGTAAATTGGCCAGAACCTCACGTGGATAGTCAGGGTTATCAGTCTCTTTTGAATTCAAAAGAAATTCTATGTCCTCTTCCAGATTCCTGTCCAGTATTACATTCTTCTTCCTTAATCTCTGATACAGATCCCTTATCCCATTTTTTATCGCTTCAATATTTAATGAATCCAATAACTGCTTATATACTGAAAGATTGAACTCCTCATCTATTACATCCTTGATAATCTCTGCCTCCTTTACCTCTATTACCTTAACCTGCTCAAGCTCAGGAAAATCAAACATAAGTTTGTTCCAGTCCATCCTCCAGAACCTTGCCCTGGATCCCTTGACCTTGATCTGCTTCGATGCATCATCCTTAAGATAGTGCTCAAAATACTGCCTCATTCTCCTTGGAGAGACCTTGTATTTCTGCATAAGGTAGTTGTAGATTTTTGTATGTACATAGAGATCCCCGTTTTTCAGTATGAATGCAAAAATCTGCGTATTTTCCAGATCTATCAGTGTTTCCTTGGTAAATTCATTCTCTACCCTATTATCGATGATCTTTTCAATGAGTTCCGTCAGTACAGGTGGGGCCAGAGTATCTTTCCCTGGGCTCGCCTTGATGCTCATGGAAATCCAAGCGGTAACAACGGCTTTCCATTCTTCCTTGCTCAAATCTATGTGTGCAATGTTGCCAAATACACTAGCATACCATATCAGGAAATTCTTAGGATTGAGAAAATCCTCATCATGCAGTCTGAAAACCTTCCCCTGAATAACTATGTCCATGCCCTCCGCAGGAGAATACATAATTACTTTATCAGTCATTTTAATCAGGTCTATGGGTTCAAGTTTCTTCAGAGAAACCTCTTTTATCAGTGTATCAAAAATTTCCCTGTACCTCTTTGATATCTCCTCATCTGGTAAATCTTCTGATGCAATTGCATCATGCAACCATGTAGAGAAATTCTTTGACATCTTGTATCTATCCGTTTTAAGGTCCCTGCCTATTATTATGAAATCCTCCAGCTCCCTGCTGTCTTCATCTATGGAGATCCTGTCCTCGTAGCCACTTTTACCGTATGTGGCCAATATGTGCATTTTCTTCTCCTTGTTATTTATTATTCCCTGAAAATAGAAATTCCACTCCTTTTTAGCTATCAATATCATATATACCACCTTATTATTTTATTTAAATTGATATTAATATATTCTTTTAAACTAATTTTTTCCTGCGTATTTATTTCATTTATTTTTGAATGGTGAGCCAGATCCTGAGACCACAATTTTTTCAGTTCTATACTATAAGGGGGGTAAATCGGTCTCAGCGGTCTCAAGTGCTGTCGAGATAGTAATACCTCTAAAAAACCCCCTATATAGTAGGAAAATTTTGCGAAAGTTCTCAGCGGTCTCAACATTTTCATAATTTCATCTACCTCCACAATTTTTCTAATTCCTGAGTCCTTTGAGACCAATTACAAATCGGGCTTAGAAAATACCGATTTTTCTTTGGTCTCAAATACCTCCATTTTTTCTGAGCCTTGCTGAATCCTTGAGCCATTCGTATTCACCTTCACATCGTAGGCCATTCCAGTCAGGCCCAAATAAATCAGGTTTACACTCTTTCTTGCCCTTGTGACGGCTACATACAGGAGCCTGTATTCATCCTCAAACCTTGTATATAGATTTTCAAATATTTTCTGTGTAATGTCCAGAACAATGGCTATATGGTCTGCTTCCTTGCCCTTGGATGCATGAAAAGTGTCAAGGTAGCAGATGTCTTCTTCATTTATTCCAGAGTTTATGTATTTCCTGATTAGCGTTTTTTTATCTGGATTTATGTTCATTGCATTCAAAAACTGTTCTTTGGTCATATTCTGATCCTTGAGCAAATATTTAAAATTGAACTTATGCTCAAGGTTCTGTGAATATTTCTGTATTATATTTTCAGGCCCCTGCTCAGCAAGAGTTTTTATTCCTCTATGAAATATATGTGCTGGAGAGTTTTCTATTAGAATTATAATATCTTCTTCAGGTACATCTGGGAATTTTGAAATTGCATTTGTTAGTTTTATGAGTTTTTCTGACCAAGGGGATAGGCTTTGGTGTCTGGCATTTATTGGCAGGAAGGGGACGCCCTCCATAATCAGTATTTCGGATACTTTTTCAAGGATGTACCTTGTCCTGCCCAGGATATACTTGGATCCAGGCAAGTGAACGAACTCATTCAGTGATGTGGTCTGGCTTACAACCCCACCGTCCTGAACAGAAATAAAATTCTTCTTTTCCCTGTTTTTTACTCTTGAAATGATTGAAACCGCTAGGTCTCTAATTTCTTTTGGAACTCTGTATGAAACTGGAAGGTGAAATATCTTTGCATTCACTCTCTGAGCAAGGAAAAACGAAGCGTCCGCACCTTTGAAGGTGTAGATGCTCTGATCATCGTCCCCAGCAATAATTACAACCCCTGCTTTTTTGCTCCATTCAGTGATAATTTTCCACATGAGTGGGGTTAGGTCCTGTGCCTCATCCACAAATAAGAAATCAGTATTTGGCAGAACTTCAGGGTTTCTCTCCACCTCTATCAGAATATCAGTATAATCCTTTTTCTTCAGTTCATTTTTGTATTCTTCATATTTCTGTGCAATGTACAATGGATTGAAATTAACATCCTGGAGAATATTTTTTATTTCAGTTATACCTTTCAAGGAATTGATTGCCTTATCGTATGCCATTGAAAACTGAGACCAGTCATCATCCATGTCATCACTTATGATCTCTTCCCAGGGCCTGACCTTTTTCAATTTTTTAATATTGTATTTCTGGCAGAACTTTTCTATGTCCTCGTCTGTGAGAAATATGCCCTCCTTGCCTGCCCTCCACCCAAGTATTTTTGAAAGTATGGAATGCAGTGTACCGATGTGTGATTTATCATGTTCATCAATTCTTGCCCTTGCCTCTTTCCCCATTGCCCTTGAATATGTTACATAGAAGAACGAAAGATGCTGTTCCTTTACATTTGAAATTATGGTTTCAATAGCGGTCGTTTTCCCTGAGCCAGGGATCCCAAAAAGTATGTTCTTTTTGCCCAAATCAGAAAGTTTAATTTCTTTTGAATTAATTTCAATTGGGATGGCTGAGGAGCCCCTGTCCAACAGACTACCTATGATAGCCATCCCTCCCTCGTTCATTCCTTGCACCTCCAAAAATATAGCTCCCTGCCCCAGAGGCAGGCAAAGCGGGGCAGGAGAGCAAAAGGAGAAGTGGTCATCAGCGTGATCATTCCAATACCTCCAGAAGATCAGATATGGACTCAGGTTCTT
>PNIT01000134.1 GCA_002878135.1 Candidatus Aciduliprofundum sp. | reverse complement strand
ATAGTTAATTTGTATAAATTATCATTATTTAAATATTTAATATGATGGGCTCGACCGGATTCGAACCGGTGACCTCCGCCGTGTCAAGGCGACGTCATAACCATCTAGACCACGAGCCCTGAAATTGTAATTGCCTTTCCATTTATTTATTTTTCCATCATGCCATGGTGAAGCCTGAAAAATACCTCATTCTTCTTTTCCTCTGGTAGTATCTTGTCAATCTGCTGGAATAGGCCGTTCTCCTCCTTGTAGATGTGCTGCATCAGCAATGATGATATCTCTATGAGAAATTTTCTATCGCCCATCTCCCTGAATTTTCTATATAGATTCCTCACTCCATTGTGTTCCGCCATCACCATCTTGATTGGTTCCATATATGGAAGGAAATCCTTCAGGTAGGGTTCAAATGAAGGAAAAAGTATCCTTTCCTCTAGGGGAAAGTGGTGTTCAAGCAGGAATTCAATGTGTTCTATGAAAGACTCATCGCTAATCCTGTTCATCTGAAATTCTTCCAGTATCTCATAGGTTTTTCTGTGTTCATCCCTGAGTGGCTGGGTGGCTATGGATCCTGTAAAATCTGAGATCCTTCTCTCCATGCATGAGAAATTATTTTCGAAATTAAAAAATTTATTATAGATTCAATGATTAATTTTAATCATGAAATATAGGGTACTTGCCGATACGTATCAAAGGATTGAGGAAACATCCAAGAGGCTGGAGATGACAGATTATCTCGTTGAACTTTTAAGGAAAACTGAAAAGGAGGAACTTGACAAGGTAATATATCTCACACAGGGCAAGATATATCCGGATTATGTTGGTATTGAACTTGGCATGGCGGATAAGATGGCGATAAGGGCAATATCCCTTGCATACGGTGTAAGAACAGAAAAGGTGGAGGAAAGGTATCAGAAGCTGGGTGACCTTGGTCTCACTGCGGAGGAATTTGCAAAGAATAAGATGCAGAAGACTCTCTTTACATTCGAGGAGAAGGGGGAGGGCCTTACCATAGGAAAGGTATTTGAAAACTTCAGAAAGATAGCTGAAATAACTGGGGAGAGGAGCCAGGATAAGAAGATACAGCTTCTTGAGGAACTCCTGAACATGGCGGAACCCATAGAATCAAGGTACATAGTGAGGACAGTCTCTGGTAAACTGCGTCTTGGCATAGCGGATGCAACAATCCTTGATGCCATGGCAATAGCATTCAGTGAGTCAAAGGAGAACAGGGAGGAGATAGAAAGGGCGTACAATATTCATCCTGATCTTGGTTTCATTGCCATCAAGCTCGCCAATGAGGGTATAAATGGTATTAGAAGTATAAAGGTAACCCCGGGTGTTCCCGTGAGATCCATGCTTGCAGAAAGATTACCCACACTGGATGAAATACTTGAGAAGATGGGCGGCAGGTGCGCCTTTGAATACAAATATGATGGGCTAAGGATACAGGCACATTACACAAAGGAGAAGAAGCTCATATTCTCCAGGAGGCTGGAGAATCTTACCTCTCAATTCCCGGACATAATAGAGGGTCTGGAGTCGGCCCTGGGTGATAATGAGGCTATACTAGATGGTGAGGGTGTGCCAGTGAATGTTGAAACGGGCGAGCTCCTTCCATTCCAGGCGGTTTCACATAGAAGGGGCAGGAAATATGATGTTGAGAAGGCTATAGAGGAATACCCAGTTGTTCTTTTCCTTTTCGATATACTCTACCTGAATGGAGAGGACTTGACCATGAAACCATACCCAAGGAGAAGGGAGATGCTTGAGAAAATTATAAAAGAGACGGATAAGGTAAAGCTGGCAACGAGGATTGTCTCAGATGATAAACAGGAGATATCAAGATTCTTTGAAAAGGCCATAGAGAGTGGCTGTGAAGGTCTGGTTGCTAAGAGCATATCGGATGAATCCATATACAGGGCGGGTGCAAGGGAATTCCTATGGATAAAATTCAAGAGGGATTACCAGATGGAACTGTCTGATACAGTTGATCTTGTGGTTGTTGGTGCATTCGCAGGTCATGGTCTCAGGACTGGAACATATGGAGCACTATTGATGGCAGCATACGATGAGGAAAAGGATGCATTCGTCACAGTATGTAAACTTGGATCAGGATTCACAGAGGATCACCTCAAACAGCTCCCGAAGATCCTGGATCCTTACAAAATAAATCACAGGCATCCAAGGGTAATATCAAATATTGAGGCAGATTTCTGGTTTTCACCATATGTTGTATTGGAATTGATAGGTGCAGAACTAACTCTAAGTCCCTCACATACCTGCTGCATGGATGTTGTGGAAAAGGGATCGGGTATTTCCATGAGATTCCCCAGGTTTACTGGAAGGTTTAGAACGGACAAGAAACCAGATGAGGCAACAACAGCAAAGGAGATACTGGAGCTTTACAGGAGCCAGAAGAAAAAGCTCATCACAGAATCATAGGTAGACTATCTCCTCCTCCTCGAGATAGGTTCTATAATATTTGCAGCTGAGATCCTTCCCATCGCACCTGAATGTGCCAAGCTTCTTGCAGTAACCATCCCTGTAATAGGCGCATATACCATCCGGTACGGGGAATTTACCATAAAATCTGCATTTCTCACCTATGCATTTGAAACCCCTGAAAAGTCCATGGCATATTCCTTCCTCATCCTCAAATGCACATCTCATCATTGTAACATATGCTGATCTGCTTAAAAAATTTTAAGTAAAAATTTTAAAAAATTAATTAAAAAATCATTATTATATTAAATAACGAAATTATTAAATATATGCTTAATATTAAACATTTGGTGATTAATATATGACTTTGAATGCCGAATTTAATATTAATATGAATAAAAATGTGAATATTTCAAATCTGGATGTGAAAAAAATTTGGTTAATCAAAATACGTTAAGGAAATAAATAATTTAAAGGATGGTATTTATGAAATCATTTTCTCCTGGAAGAAATTTGGTATCACAAAGGAATTCCCCGTTAAGGTACAGGAATTGAAGAATGAAAAGAATTTGCTCATTGAGAACACCCAGGATTCAAAATTCAGATTTAAACTGAAAATTTCCTCAATCGATTTTATGGGTGAGAAGACGGTCAATACAAGGGTGATGATAAATGCTGAGATGGGTGCTGGGATCCTGGCTGATCTTTTTGGGGAAAATGATTTTAAATTGTTCATTCACGATTCAGTAATCCCTGCGATAGAGAAACATTGCATAATCAAAAGTGATAAGGCACAGGTAGATGTGGAAGGTCTTCAGGTGAGGATTGAACCAAAGAATTCTCAAAAAAAGGTTATACTGGCTAGGTATCTACCTCAATCCCTATTGGAAAAATTAAGCTCCGGGGATTGGGTGGATGCAAACCAGGAGATTACCTGTTCCTTACAAAGGACATTGATAACATGAATCTTTGGCTCATAAAGGCATATGTATCCGAGAAATGTAATCTGGAAAAACTTGCCCGCGTATACCTCGAATACATTGCATCAAAGGATGAGATGTTATTTAGTGGAGAGCTTGCATCTGCCCTTGAGGATGATTTCATTCTTCTAAGGGAATACA
>PNIT01000117.1 GCA_002878135.1 Candidatus Aciduliprofundum sp. | reverse complement strand
TTTAATGTATTCCTTGAAGGAACTTCCACTGCAGGTAATAGCATTCAGGAGGAGGGGAGGTGGAATAAAGGGATTGCTGGTCTTTCCATATGTGCATCCTGGCCCATTCGGTGAGGTGGGATGCAGTAACCTCCCATTCAGGATAGCAAGAAGGATAAAGGATACAAATAATGTGATGGTATTCCACACCACAAGCACGCACAATGAAAACTGCTCAGGTGAGGATGATATAGAGAAGATTGCAAATGCAGTATCAAATTCGCTAAAGGTGATGAAATTCTACGATACGGGTGGTCCTGTTCACAGGTATTCTGGGAAGATAAGTGCCAGATGCCAGGTGCTCGGGGACACGCTCATACTTTCACTCATACCGGACGTTACAGGCTTCGATGATGTCTCAATAGAGACAGGCATGAAGCTGATGAGGAAACTGAAATCATCAAGGATAAGGAATGTTGTGGTAATAGATTCGCACAATAATTTCAACATAGATTACAAGATACTCAGGGATATTGACAATGATACCATGAAGGGTATAAGGGAATGCATAAAGGATATGTCCAGGAATAAGTTGAGTGTTGGTTTCTCAAGGATTGAGTATGGTTCAGGAAGCACAGGTCCCATGGGTGTACAAACATTGGTAATAAAGACAGATAAGACCTATGCATACATACTTGTTGATGGAAACAACATAAAGAGTGGCCTCAGGGAGAAGGTGCTTGAATCCCTGAAGGGCATGGTTGATGATGCTGAGATATACTCCACGGATAACCACATTGTTAATATAAACCTTAAGGATCTAAATCCAATAGGAAACAAGGATGATGAGGAAAGGTTGATGGATGCAATAAAAGAATCACTATCAAGGGCCATGGATGATATTGAGGAGGTTGAGATAGGCACACACACGACAAAGGTGCTTGTGAAGGTGGGAGGTAAGGGCTATATGGAGAAGGTGTCCGAGATCGTAAACAAGATGGTAAAGAGATTGAAATTCTCAATACTCATCGTTATAATCAGTTTCATCATATCAATACTGATATTCTCCCTATCCTTCCTTCTTATAGGGTGAATCACTGTACCTCGTCAGTTTTTGAAATCTCCTTAATCCTGTTCACTCCATCTATCTCATTTATTACCTGCACCACCTCTTCAGGAACAAGCTCCTGCCAGTTCTCATCCATCAGGATCCTCCTCCTTACCTCCTTTCCTGAATATACCTCCCTCCTGTACATGGGTGGTGTTATCACATGGTATCCCCTTTCCTGGAACAAACGCCTTGTTAGGGGGTTTGCGGCATAAACCTGGTTGAATGGTGGTGCTATCGCCTCTATATGGGCCACCCAGAGTGCATTCCTGTATATGTCCTCAATGGGAACAAGGTAATAATTGTAAATCTTCCTATTCTCAAGTGAGTTTGATATCATTAGATGCCTTTCCCCGGCAGTGAATGGGTTATCCCTTGTGTGTGATTCCTGTGCACTCCCTATTCCTATGATAACTGAGTCATACTCCTTTGTGAGTTCTTCAACGAGCTGCATATGGCCAAGATGGAATGGCTGGAATCTCCCGATTATAAATGCTCTCATCGAAGGTAAATTTTTCATACACTATTTTAAATTTTTCAATTTAAGTCTTTCTAGAGCCCTTTAATAAAAAATTTTTTATTACCTCTAACATTTACCCCTCTGGTGCTTGTTGATGATTGAAATAGCAATTATGTTAATCGCTATACTGGCACTCGTTTATGCAGGGGTACAGGCGTTCCTGATCCTTAGGGAGGGAGAGGGAACGGAGGAGATGAGGAAGATAGCTCAGGCAATTCAGGAAGGTTCAAAGGCATTCATGAAGAGGCAGTACACAACCATAGCTATTGTTGCCATAGTGCTCATCATAATAATAGCCCTTGCCCTGCCCAATGGGCCTATAATGGCCCTCGGCTTTGCAGTGGGCGCATTTGGTTCAGCCGTTGCAGGATACATAGGTATGCACATATCAATCAGGGCAAACGTGAGGACAGCCAACAAGGCAAAGGAGGGACTGCAGAAGGCATTCTCACTTGCCTTCAGGGGAGGCAGTGTTACAGGATTATCGGTTGTTGGAATAGCACTCCTTGGTCTATCCGTATTCTACTTCTGGCTCCACAATCCAGATCTAATGGTGGGTTTTGTGTTCGGTGCATCTCTCATAAGCCTTTTTGCCAGGGTAGGTGGCGGGATATATACCAAGGGCGCTGATGTTGGTGCAGATCTTGTAGGTAAGGTAAAATACGGTATACCTGAGGATGATCCTAGGAATCCTGCAGTAATAGCTGATAACGTAGGAGATAACGTTGGTGACTGCGCTGGTATGGGTGCGGATCTGTACGAAACCTATGTGGTAACGGCACTTTCATCCATGTTGCTTGCATACACACTTAATATGAAAACGGAGTATGTAATTGCACCTCTTGTAATAGGTGCCATAGCGATAATTGCCACACTCATTGCAATACCATTCGTAAGGATAGGGAAGAACAACTCAATAATGGGCGCTTTATACAAGGGCGTTATTATCACTGTTATACTCTCAGCCATTGGATTCTATTTTGTTGCACAGTATTACGTAAGGGATCTGGGCATATTCTATGCGGGCATCATTGGTCTGCTAATAATGGCGTTCATGGTTTTCATAACTGAATATTACACAAGCTATAAATACAATCCAACTAAGAAGATATCCGAGGCGTCGAAGAGCGGTGCAGGCATTACAATAATAACTGGTCTTGGATATGGCCTTCAGGCGAGTTTCCTCCCGGCACTTGTTGTTTCCGCAGGAATAATATTATCATACTGGATATTCGGAGGTTCATTCACATCATTTACACCCCAGGGCATATATGGTATATCTGTTGCTTCGGCAGCAATGCTCTCGGTGGCTGGAATGATCATATCAATAGATTCATACGGCCCCATCACTGACAACGCTGGTGGTATTGCGGAGATGGCAGGCCTACCAGAGGATGTAAGGAAGGTGACTGATCCGCTGGATGCTGTTGGAAATACCACCAAGGCCATAACGAAGGGTTATGCAATAGGTTCCGCTGCACTTGCATCACTTTCTCTCTTTGCTGCATATCAGCAGATAGCCGCACAGCATGGATTTACATCGTTTGATATTGTTAATCCTCTAGTGCTTGTAGGTCTTTTGATAGGAGCAACACTACCATTCTTTTTCACTTCCTATCTCATGAGGGCGGTTGGAACAGCAGCATATTCCATAGTGCAGGAAGTAGTGAGGCAGTTTGATACAATAAAGGGCCTGATGGAGGGTAAGGCCAAACCAGAATATGACAAATGCGTTGATATTGTGACAAAGACAGCACTCAGGGAGCTCGTTCTACCAGGCATAATTGCAGTTGTAACACCATTAGCCGTTGGTTTCATCCTGGGTCCCCTAGCCCTGGGAGGTCTTTTACTTGGTGTCATACTGTCAGGTTTCTCCCTGGCCATAATGATGACCGTGGGCGGCGGTGCCTGGGACAATGCCAAGAAATACATTGAACTTGGTAATTTTGGTGGAAAGGGAAGTGATGCTCACAAGGCAGCCGTGGTGGGCGATACTGTTGGTGATGCGCTCAAGGATAC
>PNIT01000085.1 GCA_002878135.1 Candidatus Aciduliprofundum sp. | reverse complement strand
ATATTGACTGGAAATGTTTAAATAATGAAAAATAGATTTGTATAAAGAGGTGTAACTTGTGGTGGAGAAAGAGACAAAGATGATTGATACATACATGTTAAAGATTGTTTCTAAATTGAGAAAGAATAACAGACCCCTGAAAATAAGGGTAGTTCAGGGTGAAACAATTTCAAGCGCACTTACCCCAATCCCAAAGGTGGAGAATCCAAACTACAGAATAGAGAAGATATACAGAATAAATTATCCATATACATTTGCAAGAATCCTTTTCGACAAGAAGAACTTTGAATACTATTATGAGGCAATAGAGCCACCTCTCAACCAGAGACTTTCTGAAATTCTGAGGGAGGTGTACTCATCCCTGAATCAGACGCTAAAATTTGAATGGTACCTGAAAACACAGAATGAAAAGGAGACATATCTCACACATTCAGTCAAAAAATTTCTTGAATCGAGGGGTATAGAGCTTTCAGAACTTGATCAGGAAAGGATATTCTATTATCTTAAGAGGGATTTTATAAAATATCAGAAGATAGATCCTCTTATTAATGATGAGTATATAGAGGATATCTCCTGCGATGGTGTTAATGTTCCAATATACATATATCACAGGCTCTACGGTTCAATAAAAACTAACATAGTTTTTTCAGATGATAATGAGCTGAATAGTTTCATTGTTTACATTGCACAGAAATGCATGAAGCAGATATCTGTTTCAGATCCAATTCTTGATGGTACAACACCAGAGGGGCACAGGGTTCAGGCTACCTACAGCAGGGAGGTGACCACAAGGGGAGGTACCTTCACAATAAGGAGATTCAAGGAAAAGCCATTTACACCCACTGACCTCATAAAGAATGGCACCGCAAGCCCTGAGATGATCGCCTATCTGTGGCTAGGGGTTGAGCTTGGTGAATCCATGATTATAGTTGGTGGTCCGGCAAGTGGAAAAACATCCACACTCAATGCAATAGCCATATTCATACCTCCGGCGGCAAAGATTGTGAGCATTGAGGATACAAGGGAGATAAACCTGCCTCACCAGAACTGGATACCCGGCACCACAAGGAGCGGTATAGGTGAAAAGAGCATAACGGGCAAGGCATCAGGGGAGATTGATATGTATGACCTAGTGAGGGCAGCAATGAGGCAGAGACCAAGGTACATAATAGTGGGGGAGGTAAGGGGCAGGGAAACATACACCATGTTTCAGGCGATGGCAACCGGTCATACCACATATTCCACCATGCATGCGGAAAGTGTAAAGGCAATGGTAAACAGACTCGAGAATCCTCCAATAGGGACGCCGAGGATACTTATGACAGCCCTGAATAATGTGATAATACAAACACAGGTAAAGGTAAGGGATGAGATCGTTAGGAGGATTAAGGAGATAGTTGAGATTGTTGGTTTTGAACCTGAAACAAATGAGTTAATAACAAATGTGGTGTTTGAATGGGATCCTAAGAAGGATAGGTTTATCTTCAGGGGTCACAGCTATCTATTTGACAAGATAATCAACCTGAGGAACTGGACCCATGAGGAGATGGACAAGGAGTTTGAGAGGAGGGTAACAGTAATCAAATATCTTGATAGGAAGAACATAACAGACTTCCGTGATATATGGAAGATAATAACGGATTATTACAGGGATCCAAATGAAACCATAGGGAGAATAATGGAAGAGATGAAAGAAAGTGAAAATACTTAATACCAAATACATTTTACATTAATTCATGAAGGTTGCGGTTGGCGGTACATTCCATATCCTTCACAGGGGTCATAGAAAACTACTGGAGAAGGCATTTTCCATAGGTGATCATGTACTCATCGGCCTCACAAGCGATGAATTTGCCTCTATGAACAGAAAATACAGGGTAAGACCCTATGAGGAAAGAAAGTATGATATAGAAAAATTCGTTAAAAATTTTGGAAAGGATTTTGAGATAAGAAGGATAGATGACCATTTTGGGCCAACCATAAATGAAGATTTTGACTCCATAGTCGTATCCCATGAAACTTACAGGTATGCCCTGGAGATAAACACAATAAGGAAAAGAAAAGGAATGAAGATACTGGCCATCCATAGCATAGGGAGGGTTCTTGCAGAGGATCTTATACCAATATCCTCATCAAGGATTATGGAAGGAAAGATAGATGCAGAGGGTAGGAGAATTTTACCAGTAAGGGTAAAGGCCTGTACAAAGAATGAACAGAAACTAATGGCAATAGAAAATGGTTTCAGGAAAATTCTCAAGGATGTAGTAGTTGAAGGTAAGGAATTCATATCAATGGTAAGGCAACCCTATGGTGAACAGACCCTTGAATGTGCCATTAAAAGGGCAAGGTGTGCCATTGAAGGTTCTGACTATGGAATAGGTATAGAGGCTGGTCTTTTCTATCATCCTTCCATATCAAAATATATGGATGTGCATTATGTTGTAATTGTTGATAGTCTGGGAAATTTTAATTTCTCCTCAAGTGTCGGATTCACATACCCTGAGATAGTCATATCAAACCTTAAGGGCAAATCCATAAGTGACTCCTTTGAAATAACATATGGTTTGAAGGACATTGGGAGAGGTGAGGGTGCCATAGGGTTTCTCACAGGCGGTGAGTTAACAAGGGAAAAAATAATTGAGGATGCAGTTTACCTGGCACTTCTTCAAAAGAAAAGTGAATTATATTATCTGTAGAGCATTGTAAATGCGCGTAATAACTCATCCAGCTCAAAATTATCAAATATATTGGCTCCTGCTGCAAGCCTGTGTCCTCCTCCTCCATATAGCCTTGCTATGGGAAGTATGTTAAGTTCCTTTGACCTCAGCTCTATCTTCCAGTAAGGGTATCTGGGGTTCAATCTTGAGTATATAACAACAAGGATGTCCCATTCAGCATCTATCATTTCCTGTATCTTGTATACTGGTATATTCCTGTCAGTTTCAACAATTGCCAACCTTTTACCATTTATATTTTTTATTATCACATTTTTCTTTATCTCCTCCTCCATTCTCTTAATCTCCAGCCTGAAATTATCTATGCTATTCCTGTTTTTTTCAATAAGGGTTTTAACATCATTGTCAATCATCTCAAAAACAACCTTTTCAAGCATATATTCCTTGTTTCTTTGATGGGAATTCCTTATGGATGATATCATATCCCTGAAATCTTTTTCAATATCGTTAATCGGGGAGTTTTGATCCAGATGATCGGCCATATCCACAACTGGATCCTCTATCCCATATTTTTTAGAAACCACCCTTGCTGCACTTGGTTCCCTTTCTATGGTTATCTCTATATTTTTATAATTGTTGCTTGGTTCCCATTCGTGGTGATCTATCCATACCACACTATCATAGATGGAGGCCACCCTTAGGGCCCTTTCATTACCGCTTATATCGAGAACATATAGCCTTTCAATCTCCCATTCCTCAATGAGCGATCTTGCTATGGTATCCTTTATCCTCATGGGATTTGAGAACATCACCCTTTTTGTTTTCTCAACATATTTATTTATGAGGTATGCTGATATGATGCCATCCGAATCTGTGTGTGTAATGGTTAAACTCAAATTTTCAGACCTCCTACAATCATATGATCATTTAAATTACAATTTTATAAAAAATATTCGCCATATATTAATTAAGTGGATAAATTAGATATGTCTATATCATTTTATATCCCTCAATAA
>PNIT01000148.1 GCA_002878135.1 Candidatus Aciduliprofundum sp. | reverse complement strand
ATTGCACTCGCAAGAACGGGAATTGAAACTCACCTTATAGAAAGGGAGGAAAGGCTCGGTGGTATGCTCAATGATCTCAGGCACATTTCACCATACGGTATAGATCCAAATGATCTACTGAATTATCTCATTGATGAGGCAAGGAATCTTGGCGTGAGGCTTCACCTTTCCACAACGGTAAAAAAGATATCCGGATTCATAGGAAATTTTAACGTCATACTCTCAGACAATGAATCCATTGATGTTGGTGCTGTAATAATAGCAACTGGTGCAGAGCCATACGTGCCAAGTGAATTCGGCTACGGAAAGGATGAGAGGGTGGTAACCACCCTTGATCTGGAGAAGAATATGAACAGCATCAAGGAGAATGATATAACCATAATCTCCTGCATTGGATCAAGGTCAAATGGAAGGGGTTGTTCCAGGTTCTGCTGTTCCACCATGATGAACCAGGCCATAAAGCTGAGGGAGATGGGGAAGAGGGTGAGGATTCTATATAAGGATATAAGAACCTATTCTCTCTATGCTGAGGATCTTTACCTCAAGGCAAGCAGGATGGGGGTACAGTTTTTCAGGTACGACCCTGACAGCCAGCCTGAGAATGCCATAAGGTTTGAGAATGGCAGGATAATACTGAGGGATCAGCTTACAGGTGATGATCTATCAATACCAACTGAATTGCTTGTTCTGAACATTGGATTATCCCCAAGGGATGATGATGTATTCTCACAGCTTACACTCTCAAAGGATGAGAATGGATTCCTCCTGGAGCTCCATCCAAAGCTGGGACCGGTTGAAAATGCCATAGCTGGTGTTTACCTAGCCGGTACCTCCCAGGGTCCAAAGGATGTTTATGAATCCATGGTTCAGGGTTACGCAGCCGCTTCGAAGGCTGCAGCCCTCCTGTTCAAGGATAGGATAAGGAAAGAGCCCATAGTGGCCTCAATAGATACAAACAAGTGCATAAAGTGCATGAGATGCGTTAACGTATGCCCATACGGTGCAATCACGGGTGAACTGACAAAATGGATAAAGCATAATCCTGCACTTTGCCAGGGCTGCGGTGACTGTGTTGCAGAATGCCCGGTTGATGCAATCACCATACCAAACTTCACAGACAGGGACATACTTGCACAGATAGATGCTGCCACTGAGGTGGATCCTGATAAAAAGATCATTGTTTTCGCCTGCAACTGGTGCTCCTATGCAGGTGCTGATCTTGCTGGCATATCAAAGATACAGTATCCCTCCAGCGCCAGACTCATAAGGGTAATGTGCTCCAGTAGAATTTCACAGAAGCTTGTTATGCATGCATTTGAGAGGGGTGCTGCTGCTGTTGCTGTAACGGGCTGCCATATAGGTGATTGCCATTACAACTATGCAAACAGGGATACGGAGAAAAGATTCGAGCGCTGGAGGAAATTCCTACAGGCAAGGAACATAAATCCTGAGAGGCTCCAGCTCTACTGGGTAAGCGCAGCTGAGGGTATAAGGTTTGCACAATTTATGAGGAGGATGGATGAATTCATAAAGACAATTCCGAAGGAGGAATTGGAGAGTACACCAAAGAAGCTGAGGGGATCTAAATGATAAATGTTGATAATATAATTATAGAGAATGCATCAGAATGTTTCCAGTGCGGTGAGTGTACTGTAACATGCCCCATTGGTGAATATACGGGTGAAACAATAGATGTGAGAAAAATAGTCAGATCAGCACAGATAGGTCTAGAGTACTATGACAACATATGGGCCTGCGCCACCTGCGCCCTATGCGAGAATTTCTGCCCGAGGAATGTGAGCATTGTTGATACTGTCATTGGCCTGAGATCTTTGGCTTTTCATAAGAGAAAGGCTCCGGAAAAGATTGAGAAGGTTGTGTGGGACATATTTGAAAATGGAAATCCCTGGGGTGGAAGGAAGAATGAGAGATCAAAATGGGCCGAGGGAATGAATGTTAAGAATGCAAAGGAGGGTGTTGATGTAATCTTGTATGTGGGGTGCGAGGCTGCGTACGATCCAAAACAGCACAACAATGTTAGATCCGTCGCTGGAATACTTGAAAAGGCGGGTGTAAACTTTGGAATACTTGGAAACGAGGAAAGATGCTGTGGTGAACCCCTAAGGAATGCGGGTGAGTTTGATTACCTGGATGAACTGGTATCACAGAACATATCGGATTTCGAAAAAACAGGTGCAGGTGCAATAGTAACAATATCACCACACTGTGCAAACATGTTCAAGAAAGTTTATAAGAATGCTGGGCTGAAGATGGATGTATTCCATTATCCTGAATATATCTCAAAGCTTAATTCTGAGGGCATTATCAGGTTTAAGAAGGGGGAGGATGTGAAGGTAACATACCACGATCCTTGCATACTGAGCAGACTCGAGAAATTTGTGGATGAACCCAGGAAGATCCTAGAAAAATCTGGGTTCAGGCTTGTTGAGATGAGGGATTATGGTGAAAATTCTCTCTGCTGCGGAGGTGGAGGAAACAGGATGTTCCTTGAATTCCATGGAAAAAGGCTCTCTGATATAAGGACTGATCAGGCTCTTGAGACGGGTAGCAACATCATAGTTACAGCGTGCCCATACTGCAACATGAATCTCCATGATAGTGTGAAAACAAGATCACTGAACATGAGGGTTATTGAGCTCGGCGAGCTATTGAAGGAGAGGATAGAATGATAGATGCATGGGTATACATTGAGCATGATTCAGGGGAGATTGAGGATGTTTCCCTTGAGATTGTTGGCAGACTGAATGAGATTAAGGCCTCCCTCCCACTAAGGATTACGGGCTTTTCATTTGGCAGGGATCCTGGGGAAATACCTAGGAAGGCCATATCCCAGGGTGTGGAACATTTTATCTTTTTAAGGAATGATCTATTCTCTTTCTATGATACACAGAGCTATGTTAATGGCATAGAGGGTATTGTGAGGGAGAGGAGACCTGACATCATACTCCTTGGTGCCACCTACCAGGGTAGGGACCTCGCAGGTAGACTGGCGGCAAGGCTCAAGACTGGTCTTGCTGCAAATGCAATCACTCTGAACATTGATGAAAAGGGCCTACTCTATACTGGCGTTCCAGGTTACGGGGGTAGATTTATTGCTGAGATCGTTAATATGAAGGCAAGGCCGCAGATATCAACTGTGAGGCAGGGTATATTCAGAAAACTTCCACAGGACAATTCAAGGAGCGGTGAGGTGGAGAACATTGAGGTAAAATTTGGTGATTTCTCCCCTAGATTAAGGGTGGTGGAGAGGGTAAGGAAGGATGTTAAGGATATAACAAAATCTGAAAGGGTGGTAATAATTGGCAATGGTGCTGGAAATAACCTTAAACCCATAGAGGATTTTGCAAGATTAATAGGTGCAGATATTGGTGTCACTAGGCCTGTCGCTGATAGGGGCCTGGCCCCCAGGGATATTCAGGTGGGATCCACAGGTGTATCACTCAACTCAAAGCTCGTGATAATCTTCGGCTCAAGCGGATCCAACCATTTTGTCTCTGGTATTGAGAGATGCAAGAATGTAATTTCAATTGATGTGGATAGAAATTCAAACATATTCAATTACTCGGATTACTGTGTTGTGGCGGATATGTTCACAATACTTCCATATCTGAACAGGAGGTTCGGTGGTCAATGAAAAATATCATAGTATGCGTAAAGGTGGTTCCAAAGACTGAGGATGTGTCCTTCGATCCTGTCACAAAAACACTGGATAGATCAAAGGCAGAAAACCAGATAAATGAGGCTGATAAGAACGCCATAGAGTATGCACTTGTTCTTAAGGAAAAGTACGGTGGAAATGTAATACTCTTATCCATGGGTCCGATGTTTTTTGAGCCATTCCTGAAGATAGGTATTGCAATGGGTGCAGATGACGCAATACTTTTATCTGACAGGGCATTTGCAGGAGCAGATTCGTACCCCACAGCCCTGACACTTGCATCAGCCATTAAAAAGATAGGTGACTTTGATCTAATCCTCTGTGGTGAAGAGTCATCAGATGCCGGTCTGGGCCAGGTACCTTCTCAGGTAGCTGAATTCCTTGATCTCCCCCAGGCCCTTTTTGTTTCATCCGTTGAGATCGAGGGAAATAAAATAAAGGCGAGGAGGAGCGTTAAGGGTGGTTATGAGATAGTTGAATTGCCCTTACCCTCAGTCATAAGCATTGAGCTCGGGATTAATCAGCCCAGGTTCCCTGATTTTAAGAGAAAGAGGTGGGCAGATAAGGAATTCAAGATAAAGGTATGGAACATGAAGGATCTAGGACTAAATGAGAATATTGTTGGCCTCAGGGGTTCCTATACATTCGTGAACAGATTTATTGAGACTGAACCACCTAAAAGGCTGAGGAGGTACATTGAGGGATCCCCCGAGGAACAGGCTGAAAAGCTTTATGAGGTAATAAAGGAGATTATAGAATAGTTTTATATTTTCTATGGCATTCAGGGTTTTATGTATCCTACCATAAATACGGATTACTGTAAAGGTTGCAACCTATGTGTTGAGGTCTGTCCCAAAAAGGTGTTTGAAACAGGAAGGAATATTACCCACAGGGGATATTATGCTGCCGTTGTTAGTTTCAAGGAACAGTGCACTAATTTCAAGATCCCCAATGGCGGTAAGCCCCTATGTGAGATATGCTGGCTAACATGCCCTGAACATGCTATTGAATTCAAGGGTGATTAGATATGTTAACACCTGGTAGATATTTTTTGGCAGGTAATGTGGCAACGGCTGAGGCTGCACTCCTTGCAGGTTGCAGGTTCTATGCTGGCTATCCTATTACACCTTCAAGTGAATTGATGGAACATATGGCCAAGAGAATGGTGGAGGAGAATGGTGTATTCATACAGATGGAGGATGAACTTTCAGCAATCTCTGCAATAATAGGTGCTGCCTGGACAGGTAAAAAGGCAATGACTGCTACATCAGGTCCAGGTTTTTCACTCATGCAGGAGAACATAGGGTATGCAGCCATGACAGAGACGCCCATAGTTATTGTTGATGTAATGAGGGGAGGCCCGTCAACTGGCCAGCCCACAATAGTTGCACAGGGTGATGTCCTGCAGAGCAGGTTCGGTTCCCACGGCGATTATGAAACAATTGTTCTATCCCCGAACTCTGTTCAGGAACTATTTGACCTTACAATAAGGGCCTTCAACCTTGCAGCAATGTTCAGGAATCCTGTGATAGTTCTTTCCGATGCAGAACTGGCACATATGGTGGAGAAGGTGGAGGTCCCAAAGAGTGTGGAATTGATAGACTTTAATCAGATTGAGATAGATATGGTCCCATCATTTGTCCCACTTGGTTATGGATTCAGGGTGGCAGTAACTGGCCTCACCCACAACTTCAAGGGTTATCCAATTACCAACGATGTTAAGGTGCACAGGGAACTTGTGACGAGGCTTGTTAATAAAATAATAAAGAATGAGCCCTTGATATCAGATGTTGAGATAATAAACCCTGATGCTGATACCATAATTGTTTCATATGGTATAGCATCCAGGGCAGCATATCCAGTTATAAGAAGACACAAAAACGTTGGATTGTTCAGGCCAAGAACCCTCTGGCCATTCCCTGAGAGCAAATTTAAGGATATTGTGAGGGGTAAGAGGATCATAACACTTGAAATGAACCTGAGGGGCTACGCCATGGAGGTGGAAAGATTGGGAAGAAAGTATGGTGCAGTTGATTTCAAAACCATCAATATAATTGGTGGAGAGGTACCAAAACCATCACACATTGAGGAGGTGCTCTGATATGGAATTCTTCGATTTCTACAGACAGGATAGATGGCCACACCAGTTCTGCCCGGGATGTGGTCTTGGCACGATAATGAACTGCCTATACAAGGCCTTCAATGATCTTAACATAGATCTTAACAAGACCGTTTTTGTTAGTGGTATAGGATGCACCGGTAGGGTACCAGGATATATAAATGCGGATTCTTTGCACACCACGCATGGAAGGGCCATAGCATTTGCAACTGGAATAAAACTCGCAAGGCCTGACCTGAATGTCATCGTAATAAGTGGTGATGGTGATCTATTTGCAATAGGAGGAAACCATACAATCCATGCCGCAAGAAGGAACATAGACATAAAGGTGATTGCGGTTAACAATGCAAACTATGGCCTTACAGGAGGACAGCTTGCCCCAACAACACCCTACAATATGATAACAACAACATCACCCTACGGTCACAGGGAATATCCATTTGCCCTTGCAGAGCTCGTTGCTGCCGCAGGAGCTAACTATGTGGCAAGGTGGACCACAGCACATCCCAACCAGCTTGTAAAAAGCATAAAGGAGGCAATGCAAACAAAGGGTTTCTCATTCATAGAGGTTGTTTCACAATGCCCCGTTAACTTTGGTAGAAGGAACAAGATGGGCGATCCTGTCATCCACCTGAGATGGATAAAGGAACACTCCATGCCCCTGACAAAGATGACATTCGATGTAAGCTCACCCTACGATATTGTTGATATAAACACTAAGGGCATATACATAGTTGGAGATCTTGTGAAGAGGAACAGGGCAGTTTATGGCGAGATAGAGCATGAGGTAACTGTAAAGGGGCCAAAGGAATAAAACCCAAATTTTTAATAATACAGGGTAATACATATAAACGATGATGAGGATAAACGATAGGCAGTTGCAGCGTATGATGAAGCAGATGGGGATGAAGACCCAGGACATAGATGCACTTGAGGTGATAATAAGGGGTAGGGAGAAGGATCTGAGCATAAGGAATCCAAAGGTAACTGTGGTTGAGGTACAGGGTCAGAAGATAATACAGGTGATTGGTGATATTGAGGAGATTGAAAAGGAAAGGCTTCCATTCAATGAGGATGATGTAAAACTGGTCATGGAACAGACGGGATCAACAAGGGAGGAGGCAATTGAGGCGCTCAAGAAAACTGATGGTAAACCTGCAGAGGCAATCATAGAACTGATGAAGAAAAATGGACATCCTTAATTCAGTGCTTCAGAAGATAAAACCTACGGAAGATGAACAGAGAATATTGCTGAGCATATCTAATAATGTTATTGATCTCATTAAGAATAGATTGCATGGCATTGATGCTGAGCCATTAATCGTTGGGAGTGTTGCAAAGGGAACAAACCTGAAGAATACTGATGTTGACATATTCATAAGATTTTCAACATCCTATGAGAGATCATTCATTGAAAGAAAGGCCCTTGAGATTGGAAAAGAGATTCTTGAGGATCCTGTTGTAAACTATGCTGAACATCCATATGTGAAGGGCAGATTCAATGGTATCATATTTGAGGTAGTACCCTGCTACAGGGTGGACGAATCCACAAGAAAAATAACATCAGTTGACAGGACGCCATTCCATACAGAATTCATTGTGAGAAATCTAAAGGAATGGCAGAGGGATGAGGTAAGATTGCTGAAACAATTCCTTAAGGGCATAGGTGTTTATGGTGCGGAGGCAAAGGTGGAGGGTTTTTCAGGTTATCTCACGGAGCTCCTGATTCTAAGATATGGTAGTTTCATGGATGTAATAAAGAATTCACAGAGATGGAAAAGGAAAACAGTTTTATCATTAACCACCGTGGATTTCGATTTTGATTCGCCCCTAGTTTTCATTGACCCTGTTGATCCAAAGAGGAATGTGGCATCTGCAGTTTCAATGAACAGTTACTCCATGTTCATATATGCCTCCAGGGAGTTCCTGAGGAGACAGGATGAGAGATTCTTCTTCCCAAATGACTACCCTGAACTTGATCCCGTGGTACTGAAAAATAGGGAGGTGAAACTTCTTCACCT
This sequence comes from Candidatus Aciduliprofundum sp., assembly GCA_002878135.1. GTDB lineage: Archaea > Thermoplasmatota > Thermoplasmata > Thermoplasmatales > ARK-15 > ARK-15. The sequence continues at coordinate 15,073 of PNIT01000148.1, read as the reverse complement.
ATGGATGCAAAAACCACCCACAGTGGATGATATACTCTATCCTCAGCTGAAGAAATTTTCAAGGTTCATTCTAGAGAATCTTCAGGATTTTTCCATAACCAGGATACACTACTATGTGGATGATAGTGTACACCTCTTGATAGAATCCTATCACCAGGATCTACCCCCATACACCATGCATGAGGGTCCACCCGTATGGGACAGGAATGCTGAAAACTTTCTGAAAAAATGGAAGGGCAGGGCATACAATGGACCTTACATAATGGATGGAAAATTTTATGCTGATGTTGAGAGGAAGGCCAGGAGCATAGAGGATGCAATAAAAAGGTTGATTTCATCTGGAAGCATAGGTAAGGACCTTGACAGACTCAAGGATACAATAAAATTTTCAAGGGATCCTTACACAGCAAACAGGAAGGAATTGTCCAAATTCCTTGATTACAGATTCCCATGGGAGCTCTAGAAGAATGGTGGGTTAAGGCCAACTATCCAGAATGTTATCCATGCGATTATATATGCTATAAGATCATAGGCAAGGGATTTCCGATCCACATTGATACCCATATATGTGAATATATAGGGTAAAAGGAATGCGAATGCTATACCCATAACTACTGAAACAGGAATAAGACCAATGTACTGGAAAAAGGCGGAGATGAAGCCCGTAAATATTCCAAAACCATAGGATATTACAACAGATTTTCCCTTGTGTATCTCCTTTATGAGGAATTCTTTCTCATCAAGCTCTGGCAGTACATCCTCCTCTTCCTTGATCTCCTTTTTAGCCATCCATTTCACCCATTCCTTTTAAAAGATCCCTTATTGCATTCTCTATGTTCCTTGCCTTAACTACCCCCGAGGCAACAAGTATACCCCTGGATCCAAGCTCCATAGCCCTTTTAACATCCTCACCGGTTTTAACACCAGCTCCGCATAGCACCTTTATATTCCTATCAATTCTCTCAACGATCCTAACAGAATTCTCAACAACCTCCGGTCTTGCCTTTGAAACTGATATATCACCGCCTATTAGCTCAGGTGGTTCAATGGCAATGTAGTCTGGAGAAAATTCTGCCACAGCCCTTGTCACATCTATATTATTTGTACACACTATTGTCTCCAGACCATTCGCCCTTCCGGCCTTTACAAGAAAATCTATCTCTGATATCCTCAACTGGTATTCTGAATGGTTTATTATTATTCCATCTATGTTCCAGTCCTTAAGGTTCTCAACATTTATTCTTCCAGTGTATGGGCCTGGAGTTATGGGATCCGCATGCTGTGCAAAAACAGGTATTGATACCTGCTCCCTCACCTTCACAATATCCACAGATGTGGGTGCAACTGCAATTTCAATACCGGTCTCCCTTGAGATCTTTTCCGCAAGCTTTGAAATTTCAACTGCCTTCCTCCCCGTTGATTCCCTGTAGGATTTGAAATTTATAACAAGCACAGGTGTTTTCATTTGAATTATGGAGAATATGAAATCTTATTAAATATTTTCCCTAATTATTCCTGGACCAGAGTCATATATCTTTATCCTCATAACATTTCCATACACTTCGAATAGTTTTTCCAATGAATTGTTGTCCCCATATGCTATCAATGAATTTCCTATCATTATCTGTGATACCTCACCAAAATTCAGTGCCTTTTCCATAATTTCATTAAGCTGAGGACCTGCAAGGGAAACCTGCCTTGAGAATCTTCTTGCCACCCTGAAGGCATTCCTCAGGGTTCTTTCTCTCAGGAAGTGTTCCATGGCTTCATCCCCTGCCTTTATTATCCTTTTCCTGAACTCCTGTTCCCTTATTACACTTTTCGTCTCTATTGGTTCGTCCAGCCATAGTATGACGAACTCTTCTCTGTCAATCATCAGTTTATCTATGAAACCGTAGGGCGGAATGCCTTCCCTCAGCCTTATGGTAAAACCACCCCTTGATATACTTGCCACGTCTCCAAGACCTGAGCCCTTCTCTATCTCCGCCCTGTGGGCCAGGTATATGCATTCATAAAAGCTCCTTTCACCATAGAATAGTGATAATGATGTGGAAACTGCTGCGGCTGCACTCATACCGAATCCCTGTGCTATGGGTAGATGTGTTTCTGTTGTAATCCTTGCCCTTATTCCAGTCATCCTGAGCATACTTTCCTGTATTGTGTTATCCATCTTTCTTCCATTCACAATTACCTCAATCTGGGTTGATTTTTCCACCTTTGTGATTGCACCCTTATCTATCACCATTCCAACACCAAGGGAACCCTTCCTTATTACATCCCTATGTCTGTCCCTTATTGAGAAGAAGAGTGTTATGCTGCCTGGGGAGAAGGCTATCAACCTCTCATCTCCTCAATTTCTTTATCTCTTCATCCTCCCTTATTAATTCATCCATCAGGTCCTTTACCTTCCATTCCAGGGATATCTCAGTTGTAACGGCCACTATGGACCTTGAAAGTTTCTCATTACCTTTTAGCATATCCAGAAATTCCTTCACCTCACTATCGTTGAAATTATGGAGCAATATCACCCTTTTTCCCTTTTTTTCCTCATTCCCTTCAAGTTTTCTGAAGCTCATAAAAATAAGAATAATAAATATTTATTTATTATTTCCCATTTCACCATATGGCCAGTATTGTACAAAAAATTTTTTTAAGATATGGTAAATTTTCAATGTCAATAAGGATCCTCATATGGATTCAATTCCTGGAATCCATAGAAAATGGTATAATATATTTCCTCCTGATCTTTTACATAAGGTTCCTGGGATATTCCCCCCTCGTATATGGTCTTATGACATCCATTACAGGGCTTGTATTCCTTATAACTGTATTTCCCATGGGCATCATTTCATCAAGGATTGGTGCAAGGAGCATGATCACTTGGGGTATATCCTTAAACATATTCGCACTCCTTGTCCTATTATTTTTTGAGCAGATTCCAATGCTAATGGTATCATCCATACTTATGGGTCTCTCCTGGTCATTCATCCAGCCTAGTTTCGGTAGCCTTCTTGCCTCTTCTTCTACCCCTGAGGAAAGGAACTACGTATTCTCACTCAATGGATTTTCAAATCTCATTGGTGTATCTGCAGGAACGGTTTTAGGCGGTTATTTTCCATCGATTGGTTTAAATTTATTGAGGAATGAATACTTTGGTTATAAACTGTCTTTCATTGTCTCTACAATCATATTCATTATCTTATTTTTATTGGTCAATAGGATAGATGTTGATATAAAAATTGAGAAGGGTAGAAGGATTTCCATCCCAGGTGACGTTAGAAATACCCTGATCAAATTGACTATTCCTGCAATGCTGATAGGTTTTGGTGCAGGATTTGTAATACCATATTTCCAGCTGCAGTTCAAATATAGGTTTGGTGTATCCATAGAGAGCATATCCTACATATTTGCAATAACGGATGTTATAATGGCCATACTTATGCTGTACATTCCCTTCATTGCAGAAAAGGTAGGCAGCCTCAGGACAATCGTTTCCCTCTGGCTCCTTGCCACTTTATCACTCTTCCTCATGCCCTTCATCTCCTATCTGCCCCTTGGATTTTACCTCTTTTCATCACTTTATGTGATAAGAACAATACTAATGAATGTGGCCAGCCCAATACAGAGTTCATTCGAATTTTCACTCATTCCCAGTGAATACAGGATAATTACATCCAGTCTCCTTTCACTGGCATGGGTGGGAATGAATTCACTCTCAGCATACCTTGGGGGTATACTCATCACATATTCCCTTAACATACCATTCTACATATGCACAACATTCTATCTATCTAGCGCCATAATGTACTGGATATTCTTCAGGAATTATATTCCTAAATTGAGGTGATCCTTATGATAAAAAAATAAATACGTTATGTTCATTATAGTATATCGGTGAAATAATGAAAAAGACTTACATTGCCCTCACAGTAATATTGATTTTGATTGTGGCAGTGATTTCAGGTGCAGTCTATTATGAGATGCAAAAACCTCAGCAGAAGGTAACATTGACCGTGTATGCTGCAGGAAGCCTGGCCGTACCATTCACAAATCTACAGAATGAGTTTCAATCAGCCTATCCCAATATAACTGTGGAGATTAAATTTGCAGGCAGCGTTGGTCTCATGAAAGAGATCATGGCAAATGCTTCAGCAGATGTTTTTGCCTCCGCCGACTGGTCAATAATACCCCAGATGTATCCAAAATATGCATCATTCGACATTGGTTTTGCGCTGAATCAGATGGCACTGGTATACAATAACCAGACGCTGAGTTATCTTCATATCGGTCAGGTAAACCAGAGTAACTGGTATAAGATACTTGCCATGCCAAATGTTAAGTTCGGTTTCTCCGATGGAAATCTTGATCCCGCAGGATACAGTGCACTGATGGTAATGGCCCTTTCAAATCTCTATTATCATCAGAACGTATTCCAGAATCTTGTGTCAAACTATACAAACATAAAGATTGTTCAGAAAAATTCAACATACTATGTTGAGCTGCCCACCACATCACAGCTTGTTTTCAACACATCAAAGATAATGATTGAACCAAAGGAAACAGATCTTCTACCTGCCCTTGAAAATAACCAGATCCAGTTCCTGTGGATATACAAGAGTGATGCAGTGCAGAAAAAGTTACCATATGTTCAACTTCCTGATGAAATAAATATGGGTAGCACAAACATATCAGTAATACAGAATTATTACAGCAAGGTTTCAGTTTACATAGGTTATAATTCCACATCACAAAAATTAATCAAATGCAAACCGATTATATATGGCATAACCATTCCTTCTACTGCACAGCATGTGTGGGCTGCAGAGATGTTCATAAAATATCTTCTTGAATCAAATGGACAGAAAATAATGTCAGATGCGGGCCAGACACCCATATATCCAGCATATGCAAATAACATATCCAATATACCTCAGATACTTAGAAATGATGTTTCTTCAACGGAAATCTCACCATGAAAAACTATTTCCTTTTAATTTTTTTAGTATTTTCTTTATTGATGATGCTTTTCATACTGATACCCATAATTGTTCTATATACATTCGTTCCCTTCGGAAATTTTATTTCAATATTTACAAACAGGAGCTTTCTGAGTACGATCTATGTTACCTTTCTTGCAGGATTAATATCAACGGTCATTATTGGAATCCTTGGCATTCCCCTGGGGTACCTCATGGCGAGGACAAACTTCCTTGGAAAAAATTTCATACAGGGTTTGATTGATCTACCACTTGTTGTCCCGGACACAGTTGCGGGTCTTATTGTTTTCCTCACTTTCTATTCAAATGGTATAATAGGTGCACCACTTTCAAGGGTGGGTATTAATTTTGTAAATACCCTCTACGGTATAGTTGTTGCAATGATGTTTGTGGGTGCACCCTTTATGATAAATACATCAAAATCTGGCTTTCTATCTGTTGATCCAAAGCTTGAAAGGGTTTCACTGAGCCTTGGTGCCAGCAGGGTATCAACATTTTTCAGGATAACCCTTCCACTCAGCTTGGATTCCATAGTGAACGGTCTTGTGATGACATGGGCAAAGGGTGTGGCATCCTTTGGTTCCATAATAGTTATAGCATATTTCCCCATGGTGGCACCAACATACATATACAACCAGTTTCTTCTTTTTGGAACAGGTGCAAGTGCAATGGCGGCTGGTGCCTTTCTACTTATTACCCTATTTATATTTGCCCTGTCTAGGTATGTAACTGGAAGGTTGATGAGATGGCTGAAGAGGTAGTTCTTGAATTGAAGAACATAGAAAAAAGGCTCTCAAATTTTCATCTGGGGCCAATAAATATGAAAATTAATGAGACCACAGTAATCATGGGACCAACTGGCTCCGGAAAAACTACCCTGCTGGAGATAATAGCTGGTTTTATAAGACCGGACAGGGGAAGTTTATATTTTAAAGGAAAGGATTTTACAAACATACCCCCAGAAAAAAGGAGGATAGGCATACTTTATCAGGACTACCAGCTCTTCCCACATATGAACGTCAGAAAGAATATATCATACGGTTTAAGAATGCTCAGGTATGATGATGAAGAAATAGATGAAAAGGTAAAATCCATAGCAGAGAAATTCAGGATATCACATCTCCTTGATAGAAATATATACTATCTGAGCGGTGGTGAGAAACAGAGGGTAGCCCTTGCAAGGGCCCTTGTGATAGAGCCAGAGATACTTCTCCTGGATGAGCCCTTCTCAGCCCTTGATGAGCAGACTAAGGTGGCACTCATGGATGAGATCAGGGGGATCCTGGATGAGCTGAATTCACTTGTGGTATTCGTTATGCATGATCAGAGTGATGCATACACTATTGGAAAGTATTTTGCGATAATCTACAATGGCAAATTAATTTCCATTGGTAATAGGGAGGAGGTTTTCAGAAGACCTGTGAACCTAACTGCGGCAAAATTCCTTGGTTATAGGAATATATTCTCAAGGAAGGAACTTGAGACACTGGGAATAGAGAAGGAGGGTGAATATTTTACAATAGATGAGAAGGATATAATTATAAATGGAGATGGTAAAATAAATTTCATTGGAGAGGTGGAGAGGTTTGAATACCTAAAGGATAAGAGCAGAATAATAATAAATGTAAATGGAGTTAGGCTAGAAAAAAGGATTGATGGATTTCTAACACCTGAAAAAGAGGTAAAGGTTTCCATAGATCCTGAAAAAATATTGACGCTTAAAGATTAATTTTTTATTCCAATATGGCATATGTATTAATGTGGTGAATATGGACTCAAGAATTCCCGGATTCCATAAGCTTGGTATGGATGAGAGAAGAAGGAAGGTGGCCGAATTCTCATCACTAACTGATGAGGATATGAAAAACATCATGGCACAGATACCCATGGATATTGCTGATAGGATGATAGAGAATGTAATCTATTTGATGGATGTACCAGTTGGCATAGCAACAAATTTTCTCATAAACGGAAAGGATTACCTAATACCCATGGCCATAGAGGAGCCCAGTGTTGTTGCAGCAGCAAGTAATGCGGCAAGGATTGCAAGGGAGGGTGGAGGATTTTTTGCATATGCAGGCGAGCCCATAATGATAGGACAGGTGCAGGTGGTGAAGCTCAAGGATCCATACGCATCTAAGGTAAAATTGCTGGAGAATAAGAATGAATTGATAAGGATAGCAAATGAGCAGGATCCCGTTCTGGTTAGCATAGGTGGTGGATGCAGGGACATTGAGGCAAGGGTGATTGATACATCGCTTGGGGCTATGTTAATAGTGCATCTTCTTGTTGATGTGAGGGATGCCATGGGTGCCAATGCTGTTAATACTATGGCTGAGGCCGTGGCACCATACATAGAGGAGATCACAGGGGGAAAGGTTTATCTAAGGATACTGAGCAACCTTGCAACATACAGGATAGCCTATGCACGTGCAGTTTTCCCAAGAAGGATAATAGGTGATGATGCTGTAGAGGGAATCTTATATGCCTATGAGTTTGCGATGAATGATCCATACAGGGCCGCTACCCATAACAAGGGTATAATGAATGGCATAGATGCAGTTCTAATAGCAACTGCAAACGACTGGAGGGCCGTTGAGGCAGGCGCCCATGCCTATGCTGCCATCAATGGATACAAAAGCCTCACAAAATGGGAGGTGAACAGGGAAGGGGACCTGGAGGGGATGATAGAGCTTCCCATAGCCGTGGGAACTGTTGGTGGTGCATCATCAACTCATCCAAAGGCAAAGGTGGCCAAGAAGATACTCAATGTGAAGGATGCAAGGGAATTTTCAGGTGTTCTCGCTGCAGTTGGCCTTGCACAGAATTTTGCAGCCATCAGGGCACTGGCGCAGGAGGGTATACAGAAGGGACACATGAGATTGCATGCAAGGAACATAGCCATAATGGCAGGTGCCGAGGGTGATCTTGTGGATAGGGTGGCTGAAGAGATGGTAAAGGAGGGAAAGGTAAGGCTTGACAGGGCTAAGGAAATATTAAAAAATATTAAAAATTCCTAAATTTTTTCTCAAGTATTATGGATTTCATGGTATCTATATCCTTATTTTTTAGTTCCTTGATGTTTATCACAGGTAGATATTTTTCCATACCCTCTCTGTCCGTAAGGAGGAGACCATACTTCTCTGTTAATTCTGCTATCTCCTCTATCATCCTTGCCTTGATCAATGTTTCATCCCTCATCCTGGTGAAGCCTATGAAGAATACATCCTCCATAAGGCTGGATAATGCATCAAAATTTGTCTTTTTTGTAAAATAGATCCTGTAACCTGCATTCCTGAATATCTCCTGAACATCCTTCTCAATCTCATTGTTGGGTTCACTGAAAACACCCTCGGGTTCAGGGAGCTTCTCGAATGGATTTATCCTTTCTATCAGGCTTACATTCAGATAATTTTCAATCCTTATGAGTACATCTATGGAGACTGCTGTCTTTCCCTCCTCATAGAGCTGTATGGATCTCCTTGAAACATTTGCCGCCTTTGCCAGCTCACCTATAGAAACACCACTCCTCTCCCTGGCCTCCCTCAACCTCCTTGATTCTATCTTAACGTAGAACCCTCCTGGAGCTGCGAATCCAATGGGTAATTCATCCCTGGCTATATAGTTCAAAAATGTCTTGAAGCTCATAACGGGTACATCATATCTGTTGTAGAGTATGTAATCCTCCAGTAAACCTAGACCGCACCTAACACCTATTATCAATGGCTTGGCCCTTATTATCTTTGAGAGTAATTTGAGCTCATTTGCAACATCCTGCTTCAGGGTATCAACATTATAGAGAACTTTTATTATGAAAATGTTCTCCTCATCGCTTGCTATTATATCATAGGCTACAGAGGAAAATTCCTGCGATGATATGTTGTATCCTCTCCTCTTCAAAAGGGCACGTACAAGTCCTATCAATCCCTCTCTTGTAAACTCCATAGGGCAAGTTTATTTATTATTTGTTATATTTAAATATTTCGATTGTCTTTCCTCAGATGAGCTCTATGTATCTGTATGGATCGAAGTTCTCGTGGAAGCAGTATTTAACCCCCATAAAATGCCTCTTGAGCTCCTTTACCTCTTCCTTTACCTTCAGGGGATCCCTTTTATCCATTGCCACCTTTTTAATCAGCTCAGCTATCTCCACCATCTCAGATTCCTTCATGCCTATCCTTGTTACCTCCTGCGTGCCTATCCTGATACCGCTGGGATTCCTTGGCTTGCTCTGATCATCATATGGTAATAAATTCATATTCAGTATGATATTCGCCTTCTCAAGATCCTCTGCCAGTCTTCTTCCACCGCCCTGATCCTTTACATCCACAAGTATTGTATGGCTCTCTGTAAAGCCTACCTTCTCACCAAGAACCTTAAACCCCAGGGAATGAAGCTCCTGTGCAAGCCTTTTTGCATTTCTTATTACCTGATCAGCATAGCTTTCTCCAAATTCAAGATGCTCTGCAAGTGTTACACCGAGTGCGGCCATGGTATTTAGGTGATGATTACTTATAACTCCTGGAAAAACTGCCCTCTGGATCCTTTCCCACATCTCCTCATCCTTGGGGTTACCAAGTATTATACCCCTTTGTGGACCTGGGAGTGTTTTATGTGTACTTCCGCTCACAACGTGTGCACCTTCCCTTAATGGATCCTGGAATCTTTTACCCGCTATAAGGCCAAGTACATGGGCGCCATCGTACCAAACGTATGAATCCGCCTCCTGTAGGGCATCTGAGAGCTCCTTTAATGGTGTGGGGAACAGGAAAACGGACTGTCCAAAAAGGGCGATTTTTGGCTTTACCAGCCTTATCAACTTTGAGGCAAGGTCAACATCTATGTTCATGGTTTCAACATCGAATGGATATGGTATGGGATTGAGACCCCTGAAGCCCACCGTGCCAAACCTTGCACTGGATATATGGGCACCGCTTGCAAGAGGTACAGTGGTAATTATATCTCCCGGGTTTGATAATGCGAATACAACCGCCTGGTTGGCATTGGTTCCTGAGATTGGCCTTACATCAACATAATCTGTCCTGAACAGCTTCTTTGCTAGATCCGTTGTGAGTATCTCAATCTGGTCAACATAAAAATTTCCCTGGTAATACCTCTTCCCAGGCAGACCCTCTGCATACCTGGATCCAAGGTCACTAAGTAGAAGTTCCTTTGCAAGGGGTGATAGAACATTCTCACTTGCTATGAGAGGTATTGATTCACCAAAAAGTGTGTTGTGCTGCTTTGCAAGTTCCCTAATTTTAATTGCATCATCCTTATTTGTCATATTACTAGCATTCACAATTCCTATTAAAAATCTTTGGTATTTGGGGCATCTGTGATTTACTGCAATTATTTTAAAAAATTTTGTATAAATGGGCTCATTGGAAATCATTTTAGAAAATTTTTTCACATATTCTGTGATCCTTATCTTTTTTTATGCTATGAATTCTAAATGAGGTATTTCCAAAAGCCTCGAATGAAAAGATTTAATCATTGGATCTATATGTTGATCTATGCTCAGACTGGTAGGTATAGGTTTAAACCCTAAAAAACACATCACACAAGAAGCACTGGAGAAGATAAGGAATTCTGATGAGGTTTATCTTGAACTTTATACCTCAAGGATTGTGGATATGTCCCTTGAGGAGCTTGAGAATTTTCTCAACAGAAAGATAATACTTCTGGACAGAAAGACCGTTGAGAGCAATTTCCTTGTTGAAAGATCTAGAAATCTTGATGTTTCCCTCCTTGTGCCGGGTGATCCGATAATAGCCACCACCCATATTGGTCTTGTTATCCTTTCCATAGAGAATGGTATAAAATATGAAATAATAAACGGAATATCTGTTCAGTGCGTTGTCCCATCAATCTTAGGCCTTCAGAACTATAAGTTTGGTAGATCAATCTCAATACCCTTCCCAGAATACGATTACTATCCTGAGAGTGTATACAATTTTTTACTTGAAAACAGGAGATTAGGTTTGCATACACTTGTTTATCTTGATCTGAGGGAGGGTCTTGAGATGTCCGCCATCATGGGACTGGACATATTGCTTAAGATGGAGGATATCCACAGGAAGAATGCCTTGGATAGGAATACTGTTGTTGCTGTAATCTCGAGGGCAGGTTCTGACAGGCAGAGGGCCACCGCCGATACAGTTGAAAGAATAAAGACAAGGGATCTGGGGCCTACGCCACATATAATGGTGATAGCAGGAACATTACATTATATGGAAATTGAGGCCCTTAGAAAATTGGCCTCATTCCCGGATGATCAAAATGTTAATTTATGATGAATAATTTCAAGTAATGCATGTTTGAGCATCTGCTGAACCCCAGGTCCATAGCGGTTATTGGCGCATCCTCAGATGAAAGGAAGATTGGAAATGTTATTGTTAAGAATCTCATATACTTTGGATACGGTGGAAGGATTTACCCAGTGAATCCAAAAAATGAGATCATTTATGGTCATAAGACATATCCAAGCCTTGATTCAATAGAGGATGAGATAGATATATCCATAATAACACTACCTGCAACCATGGTCCCAGATGCTGTTGAATCCTGCGTGAAAAAGAATGTTAAATACGTTATTGCAATAGCAGGAGGTTTTTCAGAAACTGGGGAGAGAGGTGCAGAGCTCGAAAGAATGATACTGGATAAAATAAGGGGAACGAATACAAGGGTGATAGGGCCAAACACCGTTGGCATCTATGTTCCCAGATCCAATGTTAGCACTGCGCTCACTTTACCTGAAAGAACTGCCCTTCCTGGGGATGGAAGTATTGCATTCATATCACAGAGTGGTGCCCTTGGTCTACTTACCATGGATACCATAGCGGAATTCGGCACAGGTATATCTGCATTCATAAACCTTGGAAACAGGATAGATCTCTCTGAGAATGAATTGATAAAATACTTCGAAGATGATGAAAAAACTAGGAGCATCGTACTTTACATTGAGAACTTCAAGAATGGGAGGGATTTCTTCAATGTGGCAAAGGAGACAGTTATGAAAAAGCCCATAGTTGTCCTTAAATCAGGTAGAACCTCAGAGGGTGCAAGGGCAGCTTCACTCCATACGGGTGCCCTGGCATCAAACGATGCTGTTACTGATGGTGCACTTGCACAGGCAGGCATAATAAGGGCATATTCTGAAACAGAACTCATGGATTATGGTAAGGTTCTTGCATACCAGAAACCCCTTTATGGTGATAGGATAGCAATAGTTACAACAGCAGGGGGTCTAGGGGTAATAACTGCAGACTATCTCGTTTCCACAGAAAAAGGTGTTGGAATGAAATTGGCTGTTATCTCTGATGAAAATAAAAAAAGGATAAGGGATACCATAGTTCCATTTGGATCCGCTGAGAATCCTATAGATCTGACGGCAGATGGCTCAACGGAACAATATTCCAGGGTTCTTGAGATATTGAATTCTGAAAGGAATGTTGATGGTATCATAGTTTATGCTCTCTTCCAGACGGCCAAGGTGGATGAAACACTCATAGATGTTCTTGAAGATAACATGAAGGGAAAACCCATGGTGGTGGGCATACTCGGTTCAAAGATGGGAAAGAGGATGATCCTGGAGGCGGAAAAGAGGGGTATACCGGCATTCCCATCCATGGAGCGTACTGTAAAGGCGATAAAAGTACTATATATGAGAGGAAGATATCTAAAAAGGAGGTATGAAGATGGAGAACAGGGTTCTTGAGGAATGGGAGATAAAGGAGATGCTTTCAAGGTATGGAATTAGGGTTCCAAGGGGTATTGTTGTCGAAAGTTTACCTGAAAAATTGGAGCTTGAATTTCCGGTCGTTTTAAAGGTTTCGGACCCAAGGATAATACACAAGAGCGATGTGGGTGGAGTAATTCTAAACATAAAGAATTACCCCGATCTGAAGGAAAAATTTATGGAAATGAAGAGGAGATTCCCAGATTCAAAGTTCTTGATAGAATCCATGGAAAGGCAGGGTGTGGAGGTAATCATTGGAGTAATTAAGGACAGGACTTTTGGTGAGGCCATTATGTTCGGATTGGGGGGTATATTCACCGAACTTTACAGGGATGTTTCATTCAGGCTAATCCCCATAGATGAATATGATGCAAGGGAGATGATAGATGAAATAAAGGCGAGGAAGATATTCGAGGGTTTCAGGAACATAAAGGCCAACAAGGATTCCGTTGTTGATCTTCTCCTGAAGGTCTCGAGGCTTGTAACGGACATGGGTGGGAAAATAGATCAGCTGGACCTTAACCCAGTCATAGTAAGGGAGGATGGTGCTGTAGTTGTGGATGCAAAGATGGTGATTATTCCCTGAAGTCTGTGCCCACTGTCCTTATGCCCACCTTTGGTATGTAGAATGCTACCCTTTTATGCCTGCTCCTCTCCACCATACCCCTTACCATCTTTACACTTTCAATTCCAATGCCCAGCTCCCTGGATATGGTAATATCATCCATGAGTAGTTCTATACCGTAGAGTATTTTGTCAAGTGTATCATAATCAATGCCAAGTTCATCCTCATCCCTCTGCCCACTCCAGAGACCTGCCGTGGGCACCTTTTTTATTATCTTTTCAGGAATGCCCACCTTGCCTGAAAGCAACCTTACCTGTGTTTTGTATAGGTCACCAATGGGCATAAGATCGGAGGCGCCATCACCATATTTTGTGAAATAACCAGTTAAAAGTTCAGATTTATTGCTTGAACCTATTACAAGTGCGTTCTCTGTGTTAGCCAATGAATATAGAACAACCATCCTAATCCTTGCCTTTATGTTACCTAGGACTTTTTTATCTGTATATACCTGCCTGAAGGGTGAAATGTATCTCTCAATATTTATCACCCTGAAATCTATGCCGAGTCTAATGGCTACTTCCCTTGCATCATTCTCATCCTCAGGTGAACTTTCCATCTCTGGTAGATGTACTCCAATGATCCTTCCTGGCGCAGCCCTCGATGCAAGGTATGTAACAAGTGTGCTATCTATACCTCCACTCATTCCTACTATTCCCTTCCTTCCATTCAGGAATGAGGAGATGAATTCTTCAATGGTCTCCTGGACAAGGTTTGGTAAAGAAATTTCAAGCATATTTGCTTAAATTCCTCAGTGAATAAAAAATTAACTATCTTTATTTCTCAAAAAAAGTTTCCTATGATAATAAATATGTGATCTGCCCTAAGCTAAAGCATCGGGGCTCCCTGATTCATAGAACTATATCCGTATGAATATACCGTTAGAACTGATTTTAGCATCTCCTCATGCGTAGATTCACCCACACAGGCCCCATTTGGTATTGAACTGCTATCAAAGTTAATAAACTAAGTATATGCTTTTCTTCTGGTGAATCTTGTATTTCATGGCTAAAGCTGTTGAATTTTTCAGTTCCTACTGACATTCCTTTAAAAAATTGATAATTTCCCTTTTATTGATAAAAATTTAACATTAACATTTTTTATGAAAAAATTTCCAAACATTTTAATACGCTCATGAAATTACCTTACTCGTATGCCTGATGATAAAATAAAGCTGGATGAGACGGATCTGAAGATCCTGGAGATCCTGAAGGGGGATTCGAGGGCATCCCTTGAGGAGATAAGTAGAAAAGTAAATATCTCAAAATCTACAGTGCATTATAGGATAAAGAGGATGATTGATAAAGGCATAATAGAAAAATTTAGCACAAAATTAAATTATAAAGCCCTGGGATACGATATATTCGCTCTATCCTGCGTGAAGGCAAAGTATCACCAGCACAGCATGGAGGATATAGCAAAGAAGATAAAACAGGTGGAGGGTGTGGAGAGTGTTTTTGTTATCCTCGGTGAGATGGATTTCCTTATCACCATAAGGGCCAGAAACAAGGATGAACTTAAGGGTATAGTAGAAAAAATAATATCCTTCCCTGAGATTGACCATTCCAGCACCTACCTCGTTATTTCAGAGGTTTAAGGGGCTGTGGGGTAGCTTGGTATCCTACGGGCTTTGGGAGCCTGAGACCCCGGTTCAAATCCGGGCAGCCCCACTTGTAAATTTAGATCTGTCTTTTCATCCTTAATCTTTGTTCC
>PNIT01000178.1 GCA_002878135.1 Candidatus Aciduliprofundum sp. | reverse complement strand
ACCTGAGGCTTTGTTGCCTTCTTGCCTTTTCTTATTCTTTTCCTGTATGACCTGAGAAGTGCAAGTGCTTTATTCATTATTTCAGGATATCACACAACTGAGCTTTTTTTAAAAAATTTTATATAACCGGCCCATTTCCTCATCTGTATGTTTTGTCCTAAATGCGGTTCATTAATGTACCCAAAGAAGGGAAAATGGGTTTGCTCAAAGTGCGGATATGAAATGCCCATCACCAAGGAGGAGAAGAATGAGAAGATTGTTGACAAGGCAAAGGAAAAGGAGGTAATACTCATAGACAGTGAATTCAGTGTTCTCCCCGTGGATGAAAATGTCACATGCCCAAAATGTGGAAACAGGGGCGCATACTGGATGCTCAAACAGACAAGGGCAGCGGATGAGCCAGAGACAAGGTTCTACATCTGCACAAAGTGCGGCTATAGGTGGAGGGAATACTAGTGGTAGTCCATTCCCTCTGGCGGTTTTGACTTCTGCCCTAGCTGTACTGGTGGGGGTATTGGTGGAGGTAGCCTTATCTCCTTGCTTATTATAATTGCCTCAATAATGCAGTTGTTTATTATTGCCGCATGTATCTCCTGAACATATTCCTCAGGTAGGTTGTGCTTGTTCTTCCATTCATTTTCCATCCTCTGAACATTCCCCTCCCATATTATAGAGCCTTCCATGGCTATGAAACCTATGCCCGAGTATGAGGCGCTGAACCTGAAAGTAATCTCCACCTGATTCTTGTCCAGGACCCTTATCTCTGTGACAGTGCTATTTGTATCTATCTTTACCTCCGGTATCAGTGTATCTGCCCTTATGTACCTCTTTGCCTCTATGGAACTTATCTGGAAGAACTTGATCATGATGGTATGATTGTGAATATGTTATTAAAACTTTTCAGAGACCTATCCAAGGATTTATCTTGTATCCCTTTGCCACAACATGCGTTACCGCCTTGAGTATCCCCTCTGTCTTAAGGTCAGTGTCAACAAACTCCTGCAGCTCCTTCATTGAAAGGAAAAGCCCCTCGCACATGAGGTCATATTCACCTATGATCCTGTAAAGCGTTAGAACCCTCTTATTCTTAACAAGCTTCTGTGCAACTTCCTCAATGTTATTCTGATCCACCTTTAAATATATGTAGGCCTTTATGCTATTCTCTATTGCAGGTATGTTTATGAGGGCAGAAAAACCGAGTATTATCTTCCTCTCCTGCAGTTCCTTTATCCTCCTCCTAACTGTAGCCTCACTTATACCAAGTGCCTCCGCAATTTCGGAATTCGACGTTCTGGCGTCATTTCTAAGGAAACATATTATGGCAAGGTCTATCCTATCTATAGGCAGAAGTGAAGGATCTATCAGGGACCATCTTTCATAAATATCGCATTTTAATTTTTCATAATCAACCATTTATATCACTATATCGTCGTAATATATTCTGATTACTTAAATTTTTTTTTAAAAAATATGAAAAAGTTCAGAGTTTTTCAAATTTTCTGTCCTGATTCTGCCTCTCAATCATCCAGTTCGGGTACATGGATCTTGGTTCAGATACCTTGTCAAGCCTTTCCATCTGTTCCCTCGTCAATTTCACATCTATGGATGATATGTTTTCCATCAGCTGTTCCACATTCCTTGCACCTATGAGGACAACCACCTTCTTCTCAATGAGCCAGGAAAGGGCCACCTGGGAAGGTTTAACCCCCTGTTCCTTTGCTATGTTCTCCACCTCTTCCACAATCCTCCATCCCTTATCCTCATCAAAGTAAGGGAAGAAGAATCCCCTGTCACCCATCCTTGTTCCTGCAGGAGGTTTCTCACCCCTCTTATACTTACCTGTGAGTAAACCACCATGAAGTGGGCTCCAGGATAGAAGTGTCATCCTGCTGTATCTCAGGAATGGAATAACCTCATACTCCACATCCCTGTTTACGAGGTTGTAGTTCATCTGTGCACTCTCATATCTCGCATATCCCCTCTCCTCAGTAATGCCCTGAAGATAGGCAATCTGCCAGGCGGCAAAGTTTGAAACAGCAGGGTATAAAACCTTGCCCTGGTCAACGAATGATTGCATGGTTTCAATTACCTCATCAAGGTTTGCCTCAGAATCCCAGCCATGGTACTGGTATATGTCTATCCATGTGGTACCAAGCCTCTCCAGACTCTTCCTCAGTGCTATGCTCATATGGTGCCTTGAAAGACCAAGCTCGTTTATGCCCTCCCCTGTCCTTGCCCTCACCTTCGTTGCTATCATCACCTGATCCCTGTAACCCCTGAGTGATTTTCCAAGCATGATCTCAGAATCACCCGCATCGTAAACATCCGCTGTATCAAATAGGTTTATTCCATTATCAATGCATATCTTTACCATTCTGTCAGAGAGCTCCTGGTTAACTCCTCCCAGCTTCCATATGTTCTTTTCACCTAGGGTCATTGCTCCAAATCCCAAAACTGATACAAATGTTCCTGTATTACCATATTTCAAATATTTCATAGAGTTGCATAGGGATGCAATTATTTGAAACTTTTGTCAATTTTTTAAACTGATGAAATCTTTGGAAAATTCCTGTATTTTTCCAGGAGTACTACCCTGCTATCCTCCCTTTCATCTGAGAAATAGTATCCGGTGAGGTCAGAAAGTTTTCTTGAGAAATTCCTAATATCCTCGTGGGATGGCATGCTCTCCTTTGTTACCCTTTCCCTTGAGTAGCCAACGTATACATAACCCTTCGGCTCAATGAAATGTGGATCAGCCTTCAGATCGAGCCTTGCATATTCATCTATCTGTTCCATGTTCCATCCCTTAAGGAGCGTATGCCTTATCACCTTTCTTGTATCAAGGGAGGGTAATAACTCAAGCGTTTTATTCAACCTCTCCCATCCCCTTGATATAAGGGGCACAAGGAGCCTTTTGTAAATATCCTCATTTGGGGCAGCAACTGTCACATACAGCTGTGTGGGTAGAGGGTCCAGATTCTCAAGTACCTCGGGCATGGTTCCATTTGTAACAAGGAATGTTGTTATGCCCCTTCTATGGTATTCCTCAATGAGCTCACCAAGCCTTGGATAAAGTGTAGGTTCCCCTGTGAGCGATATTGCCACATGCCTTGGATTGTATGCCTCCCTCAGCTTCTGCTGGTCCGCATCTGGATTTCCCCCATACCCGGAGATCAGCTTTCTCTGGGCCTCTATGCTACCCTCAACTATCTGCACGGGATCATCTACCACCTTCAGGTATGTTTCAGTAAAACCCTGGAACCTCCAGCAGAAAAGGCAATTCTGTGTACACTGGTTAAGGGCCGGAGTCATCTGTATGCATCTGTGTGTTCTTATTCCATAGAATGTCTCCTTATAACAGGGTCTGTTATGTAGTATGCTCTCCCTGAACCAGTGGCATAGTTTTACGGCAGAATTTTCACCTGTGAGCATGTAACCCTGTTTTCTGAGTACAAGTTTTATTGCCTCTTCCATATGATCTAGGAAAATGGATACCTATTTAACATTTTTTAATTTTTTTTATATGAAAAATTTTCAGAATATTTTTTACCAGCTGTGAGAAAAAATTAATTATATAGTATATTGATAACTAACAATATGGAGAATTTTCGTGAACGTGTTCCCACGGGCATTGAAGCACTTGATAATATATTAAATGGCGGAATTCCCAAGGGTAATACAGTTTTAATCACTGGTTCAGCTGGAAC
>PNIT01000157.1 GCA_002878135.1 Candidatus Aciduliprofundum sp. | reverse complement strand
GAGGTCCGGGGAAAGCTGTGCCTCAGCCGTGAACCTGCAGGTGGAGGCTTTCATAATCGCATCCGGCGGGCGGATCTTTGGGTCCCTAGAAGATATGCTGGATTATTTTGAAAAATACTATACGGAGAGGTAAAGATTATACTGCCTCGCTTAGTGCGTACATGTATAACGGCTCAAGGATCGCAATTTTTATCAGGGATCTGATAAAATCCTCCGGTAGTTTTTTAAAGATGCCTATTTTGGCGCGGGACTGTACCTTTAGTTTGTACATGTCTTTAATTTCCTCAAGGATAATGTTCACCTCAAATTTTGCCTCCGATGCTGATTCCAATTTCCAGAATTTTGCATCTGTTTTTATTATACCGTTTATGGTTATGTCCTCCCTGTATTTTACTATGGATGTGTCCAGCAGTATTTTTATGCCATTTTCCGTTTTTTCAATCTTTATTCCTTTTAAACTGTCCTTGTGGAGGTCTGTTTCAAAAACGATCTTATCCGCAGTGAGTTTGCTCAGATCCACCTTTATTTTTGTAATTCCGTTGTGGTTATAGATCTCCTTAGGCAGTATCTGAAAAAACTCCAGTTCGTTCTCCATAGTTATTCAAATTATGAATTCGTATAAGAATATTATATATCGTGCAGGGCCTGGGCAATTTTACTGTGATTTCTGATTCCTTATCCTTTCTTCAAGGAGTTTCAGGGCCTCGTCCAGAATTGAGGATATGGGCACTCTTTTTCCTGTCTGCATCATGTATATTCCTGTTATTCTATTGAGCCTCTCGTATATTTCATTGCTTATTTTTATACTTTTCATCCCGCTTTCCTTCTTTTCTTCCATTTCAGTTCTCCCCCACATATTCATCGTTCAATCCAAAAACACTGTTTACCCATTCCACGCATTCTTTCAGGTCCTTTGTCCTGAAGAGTATTACATCCTCTTTTTTTCTGTAGATGTGTGCGTATACTTCATAGAATTCTTTATTTTTCCTCATTGATACCCTTGCCCAGCTGTCGTTAATCCTATACCATGCTGTTATATCTATCTCCTCCCATCCGAACCTGAAGTCCTCCTTACCTATCTTCATTTTATCACCGTTTAAAAGTATTAATTTTCTACTTCATAAAAATTTCCATTATTTCTACTATTCCACCTATAATTTTTTCAAGGTATTTTATTTTACAAAATGGGAATTTTGTAAATCATTTTATTGTTTTCCCATCTTTTATTTATATACTCACTGTTGGGGTATCCTTGGTATCTTTATGGAAAACTATTTAATATTGTAAGTAATGTAAACCATTATGAATAATATAGTACCTATACCTAAGTCATGGAAGATCCAGTCCGCGAAGAAGAGTATACCGATAGATTTCTTTTCCGACGAGGAGATACGTGCCATGGAGTGGTGGATAAAGCAGAGAATAATGAAATATAAGGTGAGAGCGGATGTGCACAAGAGGTATCTTTTGCTGTTCAAGACGTTGCTCTGGACGGGTGCCAGGATAGACGAGGCCCTTGCCATTAGACCGGTGGATATTCATCTGGAACTCAATACCATAGATCTGATTACCCTGAAAAGGAAGAAGTCCGTGATGAGGACAATCCCGTTGCACAGGGATCTTAAGGATGCCATCATGTCCTATTTCATCGAGTTCAAGGTAAGTGTCAAATCCCAGGAGAGGCTTTTCCCAATGACAAGGCAGGCCGTAGACCATTATCTGAAACGGATGCAGAGAGACCTGGGTTTCAAGATCCACGCCCACAAGTTCAGGCACACTTTTGGTGTTAAAGCTATAATTAACCATGTTCCCCTCTCTGTTCTTCAGGAGTGGCTCGGTCATTCAAGCATATTTTCCACCAGCATATATACCCAGATCACGGGCATGGACACGAGCCAGTTCATGAACCAGATGCAATAAAAAAATTTCAATATATTTTATTTTTATCTAAATCAAAATAAAGATCTATAATATTTTAATCTCAGGATTAAATAAAAACCTGATTGGTCCAGATAGGAAAGTGATCCAGACCAATCGGAAATCGAATCAGACCAATCAAGAAACCCATCTGGTCCATATCGAAATCCGTCCAGACCAATCACAAACCCTTATTGGTCCAGATAGGAAAGTGATCCAGACCAATCAGAAATCGAATCAGACCAATCAAGAAACCCATCTGGTCTGTATCGAATTTTGATAAATCCACCAAATTTTAGCAATATTAACTACAATTCTTTTACGCCGGGTTTTTTTGATTTAGGTTAGTCGAAATCTGGATTGAATCGATTTTGAATTTATCCTACCAGGTGGATAAAAATATTTTTGAATAAGGCCAATCAGAAATTGAATCAGACCAATCATTTTGCCAATTTATCAAGAAGATAAAAATAAAAAACGGAAACATCGAATAAAACTGAATGGGCATTAATATTAAAATTTTCTGATATTGAAAAATTTTCAAAAAAGGGTATTTCCCCATACCCTTTTCCTTTGTCCAATCCCTTGTCCAATCCTTTGTCCAATTTTTGATTTTTCTGAATTTTAGTTTTGATTACTACAAAAATGGTAAGATGGAAAAAATCCCCTCCCTGTTCCCTATCTCATTCTTTCCATGTACCCTGATTCTTTACTCTACCTGTTTTTTATATTCCCCTGTGAAAAGTTAATAATACCCTGTGTGATAATTGAAACTGTATATGTCTATATTTTCCAGATATTATAGATATCTGATGCCTTTGATTGAGGAAGGGTATTTAATAGAGGAACTTAAATGCAAAGATTATAGATTAAAAAGGTCCGACCTGTCCAGGTACTTTGATTTTATTGCCGTGAAGCAGGGAATAGTTCGCCTCGTAAAGTTCAGCAACAGGCCGACTGATGATGCCAAAGAACTCCAGTCTCTGGGTATTGAGGACCCCAGTGTTGAGATCTGGCGTGTCCATCCCGGTCATTCCACCAGCATATACAAGCTGATCGAAGGTCGGTTTTACAGGCTTCGTGTGAGGTTTGAGTTTTATCCCCGCCATGCTGTCCACAGGGTCACGAGGTATATTCTGTGGGGTATGAAGGGCATCCTTATCCTGACCATGTACGAGGCCCACTTCATCCCCTCTGAAGATCTTTATGAGAATTTCTCCGTTAAAGTGGAGCCCTACATATCGAAAAGAATATGGATCCACCGTGACGGCAGTATTGAAGTTCCAAAACCTGAGAAATAGAAATATTTAATATCCAGTATTTTAATAGTTAAATCTGAGGGTAGTCGAATGATGGAAGATGATAGGGTTCCGGATGTTGTAATTCGCCTTGGCAAGTTCAGGACGAGGTATCACATCCACCCGTACTATTACAGGGAAGACTCAAACACCCTGCACAGCCCGTACCTGATCAAAGACCTTACCGACACTCATCCACGTATGGTCATAGCGAGGTTCTACAACTTTTCCGGTCTTCCCGTGAATTTCTTCTACCCGTTCCTGGGCGCGGTAAGCGAGTTCGTGGTCGAGGCCGGCCTGCTCAGATACGTGGACCCAACGGTGAGCAACATTGCCGAAAAACTGAATCAGGAATTTGTAAGAGTCCTGAAGTTCCATCTGGAGAGTGATACGTGATGTCCGGATCCCAGTACGAGCGCGAGCTGAAGCGTCTCCTTGAAGGCGACCCTGACCAGGTGAACCGGTATATCCGTATCAATGGCCTGAGCGGATCCGGGGCGTCCGCCCTGAGGTACCAGATAAAGAACCCGTTCTTTGTGGTCCGTTCTACCTGGGCAAGGACTACCTGATGCTCCCGTCCAC
>PNIT01000162.1 GCA_002878135.1 Candidatus Aciduliprofundum sp. | reverse complement strand
TTATAGGTATTAACATTTTTTAAAGATTATTGAAAATAAAAAATTATGATTAATTCTTCTCCTTAAGTTTTTCCATTATGATGGAAATTGCCTTTTCCAGCTGTGGATCCCTGCCCTCTGCGAAATCCTGTGGGGCTATGTCCACCTCAATCTCCGGATCTGTTCCCCTGTTCTCAACACCGAACCCAACATCCCTGAACCAGAATGCGTATTCAGGCTGAGTTACTATGGATCCATCAACAAGCCTTCTTCTGGGATTAATTCCTATCACACCTCCCCAGGTCCTCTTTCCTATGAGTGTACCCAGATTCATCAGCTTGAAGGAATGTGAGAATATGTCACCATCTGATCCTGAGAGCTCATTCGTTATGCAGACCATGGGCCCCTTTGGTGAGAATGGTGGGTATTCCTGCCTGATTGCATGTCTAGGATAATCATAGCCAATTATTTTTCTGTTAAGTTTCTCAAGCAGCATCCAGGATACAAAACCTCCCCTGTTATATCTCACATCTATTATTAGTGCTTCCCTGTTTACCTCTTCAAGATAATTTTTGTGGAATTCCGTGAATCCAAAGTGCATCATGTCAGGTATGTGCACATAGCCCACCCTTCCATTGGTTTTTTCATGCACAATCCTTTTGTTTCTTTCCACCCATTCCCTGTAGATGAGAGATGATTCATCACCAATGGTTTTAACATTGTATTCCATCTCCCTTCCTTCCCTGAGTATTCTTATACTTATCACATCACCCTGCATGTTTGTCAATATCTTCCCTGGTGGATTCCTTGCGTTAACCTCTATTCCATTTATTGACAATATCCTGTCACCCTCCCTCACATCTATACCAGGTGAAAGGAGCGGTGATCTCTCCTCCAGCCTTCCCCTGTAGATCCTCTTTATCTGGAAATTGCTGAAATCTATCTCAGCACCAAGGTACCCCCTTGTCTCAAGGGGTGAATTGAAGTAGTCACCAAGCATCTCATAGGAATGTGACGTGCCAAGCTCACCCTGCATCTCCCAGATGAGATCAGAGAGCTCAGACCTTGTGGAAACCCTTTCCAGTAACCTTTGATATTTATTGAATATACTTTCCCAGGGTATATTCTCATCCCTCCAGTAGTTCTCCCTCATCATAAGCCAGGATTCATGGAACATCTGGTTGAATTCTTCCCTGGGATGAACAGATACCTTTATCCTTCCCAGGTCAACTATCCCAGATTCCCTTCCAGGCTCCGGTGATTTCATCTCCTGTTTCTGTAATGAATCAACTATCCTGAGCGTATCCCTGTACATGTAGGCTATCTTAGATCTATCGGGCGAGACCGTATACCTGTTGCATTTTTCAACCAGTACCTCATCCTTCCTTTTTTCAATGCTGTAATGGTGTATCTCACCCTCATTCTCATCCATTGTCAGGGGTCTTGAGAGATAAACAATCCCGTCCTTGACGCCATAAAGTGAAGAATACCTTCCCTCCCTTATTGGGAATGGTATCACCCTTTCTGATATTCCATCCAGGTCTATGGAGAATTCCTTCTCCTCCTCCACCTTCTCTATGAATGGATCCTTCATTGATTTTCTGAGTGTAACAAGGTATATCTTTGATGGATTTGGGAACGATAGTGCTGGAAGTTCCAGATCCTCCATGGCCCTGTAACCTGAAAGTGAGATGAAATAGAGGAACCTGCCCGAAGGGTCAAAGGAAGGTGAATAATCTATCCTGTATGTGCTCTCAATGTCAGCACTTTCATTCGTATCCAGATTCCTGATCCTAATCTTTGACCTGCTGTAGTTTATACCCACGGAATATGCTATCCATCTTCCATCAGGTGAGAAATCCAGCTCATCTATTGGTTCAGTCCTTGATTCATCAACCTTCTGGAGTGATTTTTTCTCAACATCAAGGATGTAAAGCTCAAGCCTTCCATTTGATAAGGCAATCCTCTTACCATCGGGTGATGGCCAAATATTGTATATGAGACCAATGTTGAGATCTATCTTCTCCTCTATCCTCCCATCCTTCACTATGACAAGGCTCTCCTTTCCATCCGAATCCATAACACCAGCATACCTGCCATCCTTCAGGTATTTTCCATTCATCAATCTTATATCCGGTGTTATCATGACAGGACCCTCGAAGCTCCCCATGCTGAAGAATTTACCCCTTATTGTTAACAGAATCTTCTCACCATTCTCGCCAGGGTAAAATGATTCTATCATCTCAGGTACTCTTTCCACATACCTCTCATGCAGAGTCCTTTTTGTACCGTATATCTCAAGATCCACCTTTTTCATTTTTCCATCTAGAACATATAGGTCTCCCGCCATCTGGAATATTATCCTTTTACCATCAGTGCTTGCATTCCTGGCGTAGTATTCACTGTTATCGGTTAATCTCTTCAATTCTCCGTCCAGGCAGTAGATCCTACCAATACCCTCGTGGTCGGAGATGAAGCATATCTTATCCTCAACAACCATGGGACTTCCAATGTTACCCTTCAGATCCTCAAGGATCCTTGAGAAATTCTTACCGTCCCTGGAGACCCAGAGCTGTCCCACCGTACCGCCCCTGTACCTCTTCCATCTGGCAGGATCACCCGTGTTTCTACCCAGTAATATGAAGTCCTTTCCGAAGCCGATGTAGGATGCGTTACCGTATGGAAGCTTCTCAAGTGAACTGCCATCGGGGTTCATCCTGTAAATCTCCTGGTAATAGTTGAGTGGAGAGGAATGCGAGGATGCAAAGTACACCTTTCCACCATACCAGCCTATCACCCTTATATCCCTGCTTCCAAGGTATGTTACCCTCTTTATGGAATTTTTTTCAATGGAATAGATGTATACATCACCCTGGGGTTTGAGATTCTCCCTCCCCATGCTCCTGAAGACGGAGAATGCGATGTACATCCCGTTGCATGAGAATTTCGGATACCTTACAACACCAAGGCCCTCCGTTATCCTCTTCAGGGATCCATCAAAATACCAAAGGTCATCTTCAGTTACAAATGCTATCTTTTCACCGTTTATATCGGGATACATCAGATAATGGGCCATGAATGGTAAATGTAAACTTCTCTTATATATTTTCTTGATCAAACATTATTAAAGTGTAATCATTTACGCTTATCATGATTGATATTGTGAACCTCATGAACGAGGCGTTTGTGCCGATGGTGATGATAACGGGCGTTGCCCTTCTCATACTTGGGATAAATGAGAGGTTTTCCAGGGTAATGGACAGGATAAGAAACATACACAGGGATCTTCTTTTGGGTGAAATAAAGAATGAAAGGCTAATAATCTCATACAGGGAGCAGATAGAGAAACTACTCCTCATGGCAAGGATACTCAGGAATGCCATGCTCTCAATGTATTTCTCGGTATTCTTTGCCGTTGTTTCCAGCATATCCATACTCTTCTCATTTCTCACTGGATTTTCACTTATACCTGTAATGCTGGTTTCAATGATATTCTCACTTGCATCACTTTTCCTGGGTGCAATATTTGTGATTCTTCACATTACATTCTCCCTCAGGGCCATAGAGATTGATATAAAAAATATCTAAAAATTTTTATCTTACTTTTATTATCCTATCCTATGGACATTAAAAGGAACATTGGCATACTTGCAGCCATACTTGTTGCCATAATATCTGCACTCATCTTTCTTAGCCTTTATATAAGCTATGGTGAATTTTCCCTGGTATATATAGGAATTATATCAATAGTTTTCTCGGGTATATCATACATAATGCATGCATTCCTGAGGAGTAGAATGGTAGTGAACATATTTGTTGGATCATACTATGTCATTGGAGTACTGTCCCTGCTTGTCTACCTTACAGTGATAAAGTTCAATCTTAACGGTATAATACTTCTACTCATATTCATACTATTTTCATCTGTACTGATATACTGGAGGTACGC
>PNIT01000084.1 GCA_002878135.1 Candidatus Aciduliprofundum sp. | reverse complement strand
AAAAGATTAATTATTATGTTGAAATTGTAAGTGTATGGTTATTGTATGCCATACACCAGATGCTGATGATGCATTCATGTTTTATGCCCTGAGAAAAAGGATAATAGATAATGATTTTGAATTCTGTGTTGATGATATAGAAACACTGAACAGGATGGTGATAAGAGGGGAGGCGGAGGTGTCATCTTCCTCAGTGAATGCATACTTCAAGGCCATGAAAAATTATTCAATGCTGAGGGCAGGTGGTAGCTTTGGTGAGGGCTATGGACCTGTGATAGTCTCAAAGAGAGATTTTTCAAGGGATGAAATTGGAAAATTGAGCATAGCGGTACCTGGAAGATTGACATCGTCCTATCTAATATACAGACTCTTTTTTAGGGCAGATTCAGAGGTAGAGATGAGATTTGACAGGATAATAGATGCCGTTTTGAATGATGATGTTGACCTGGGTCTGCTCATACACGAGGGTCAGGACACATACAGAAACTATGGTTTAAGGCTCTTTTCAGACCTGTATAATGAATGGAAAAACATAACAGATTATCCCCTGCCCCTAGGTATAATGGTTATTAGGAAAGATCTGGGGAAAAGGAACTACATCCAGAGGATGATCAGGGATTCAATAGATTATTCACTGAAACATGTTGATGATGCAATAGATTTTGCCATGGAATACTCGAGGGGAAATGATAGGGATACCATAAAAAAATTTGCATTAAAGTATGTAAATGAAAGAACTTACGATATGGGAAAGGATGGTCTAGGAGCAATAAAATTCCTCTACAGGGCAGCAAGGGAAATGAATTTAATATGACTGTTTTTTCAATCAATGTTTTCAAGTCCAAGGAGTAAAAGTTTTAACCTTGTTGGCCTGCCCTCTGAATCCCAGCCCCTTGCCTGATAGTATTCATCTAGCATTTTTTCAAACTGGTACTTTTCAATCACCATTCCTTCACTGGGTCCATCCCTTATCCTTTCGTAGAATATCCTGGGAGGGAGTGTATCATCATTCCTTGTTAAACCGCATTTTATGTTGATCAATTTCTGAAGATTGTATGACCTTTCACTTGCCTCCATTACATCCTTAAATGTAATTTCCTCACCGAGGTAAATTGATAATGCCTTCACGACCCTTTCAGGCGTTAGGGATGCCCTTGAGAATTTACAGATACCTGTGAGATCATAAAATGTGGAGAAATCCTGCATCTCCTTAACCATGTAACCCTTGTTCCTGGGGGAACTCCTGTCAACATTCTCAAAATACCAGAATCTCCCCGAAAGCTCAGGAACGTATGCCATGGCATCCAGATGATCCCAGCCCCTCACGCTTGTGGCCACTGCAAGAGCCATGCCGTACATACCTCTGACATCGTAGGCAGGGGGCTCCATACCCTTTGAATGAACTGCAAATTCACTTCCCCCTATTATCTGGCTTGCATTTTTTACACCGTCTGAGAGTAGATTACCAAGCTTTCCCTCCCTGTAGGCCATCCTTCTTAGAAGTTCAAGTGCTGTATCTGCATCACCAAATTTTATCTCCATCCCCTGAAGGTAATCCTGGGGTATAATGCCTCTCTCATAAGCCTCCATGGCCCATCCAATAGTGGCTCCGGCAGAAATAGCATCCAGACCAAGTAGATCGGAGGTATAATGAAGGTATGCAACAGACTCAAAATCCTTTATGTTCAGATTTGAACCCAGGGAATATATTGTTTCATATTCAAGACCCTCAACATCAAATTCACCATATTTACCTGAATTAACATGCACATACCTGCTGCAGGGCTTAGTGCAACCTGGACATGGGTGGTATTTCCATTCATACCTGGATGTCCAGAAGGATGGATCCAGTTCAGGCACCTTACCCTCATCAAGTCCTTCAAAGGCATCCCTGAACCATGATAGCTGGAAATTCTTTGTGGGGAATACACCATGGTACCTGTTAACCTGATCAAAAGAGGCTCCCGTGCCATATTTCATATCATTGTTCGTCCTGGGATCCTTTCTTATATATTCCATGGCCTTCTTTATTTCATCCCTGAATATTTCATTTTTAATCTCATCCACCCTCCATCTTCCCTTTACAGCGATGAATTTTATGTTCTTGGAGCCCATAACAGCACCAATACCTGTCCTTGCTGCCTGCCTTCCATCACATTCAATGGATGATATGAGGCTTAGGTTCTCACCTGCGGGCCCTATAACAGCTGTTGAATAATCCCCGAATTCTTCCCTTATACCCTCGGCTGTCTCCTTCGTATCCTTAAATTTATAATGTGTGGCGTCCACAATCCTTGTTTCCTCATCAATGATTATACCGGTCAATTTACTGTACCTACCCTTCAGAACAAGGGCACCTATCCCAAGTGATTTCAATGAAGGACCTAAAGGTGCACCCGCAGCAGCCCTTCCAATACCCTTTGTAAGAGGTGACCTTGCCATGAATATTGTTTTGCTAGCAGTTGGATAACCGCTTCCTGTAAGAAGACCTGGTGAGATTACGAGGACATTTCCCTCTGAAAGTGGATCCTTCTCCCAAACCCTGTTATCATAGAGTATTTTAGTTCCTATGCCAGTACCACCCATATACCTGAGCAATGTTTCCTTATCAATCTCCTTAATTGATGTACTTTCACCTTCTATCTCCAGTATATGCATTTTACTTCCCCTTAGCTTCCTTGATGGATTGCTGGAATATATCAATACCCTTTTCTATCAGATCATCCTCTATTATAAGAGGTGCCATAAACCTGAGAACATTTGAGTAGTGGCCACAAGTATGCATGAGAAGACCACTCTTGAACATCCTCTCCTTAATTTTGTTGGCCATATCCTGCCATGGTTCCCTCGTCCTACTGTTTTTTACAATCTCAACACCCACCATATATCCAATACCTCTCACATCGCCTATAACATCGTTCTTCTCCTGTATCTCTCTGAACCTTTCCAGTATGTATCTACCTTTCTTTTCCACCCTTTCAAGCACCTCACCCTTCTTTAGAATTTTAAGTACTGCATTTCCTGCCGCTAGACCAAGAGGATTTCCCCTGTATGTGCCGAGCCTGAAACCCTGAGGGAGATTCTCGTCATACTCCCTTTTATAGACCACCATGGATATGGGTATACCATTTCCTATGCCCTTGGATATGCACATTATATCCGGTGTAACATCATAATGCTCGCTTGCCCATATCCTGCCTGTTCTTCCTACACCCGTCTGCACCTCATCCACGATTAGTGGTATGGAATATTTTTCAGTTATCTCCCTGAGCATGGGAAGGAAATCATCTGGAGGAACAACATAACCTCCCTCTCCCTGTACTGGTTCAACAAGTACTCCTGCAATGGGTCCTGTCCCTGCATATGGGTCCTTGATCAGATACTCAAGTTCATCCACCACAACCTTTGAGATATCTTCCTCTTTCACCTTTAGAGGAAACCTGTAGGGATAGGGATATGGAAGGTGATGTACATTCTCATACCTGAATCCGCCAAACTCCCTGTAGTGGTAATTGCCGGTTGTGGCAGATATTCCACCTGAAATACCATGGTATGCTCCACCAAATGCGACTATTGTCCTTTTATTTGTTATGTACCTTGCCAGGCTGGTGGATGCCTCACATGCATCTGCACCTGTTGTTGTAAACAATACCTTTGCATTATTTTTTAATTTACCTGGTAGAGTGGAATTTAAATTCTTAAGAAATTCAATTCTTATCTCAGTGGGTATCTCTGGAATATGAACTATCCTGTCCATCTGATCCATCAGGGCCTTTCTTATATCTGGGTGATTGTGCCCCATGTTCATCACGGCTACACCTGCGAACCAATCTATGAATATATTATCATCAACATCCCTAACTGTTGCGCCCCTAGCCTCTTCAATAGCAAATCTAAATATCCTTGTATAGGTTCTTGCAGTGGTTTCAAGCTCATCCTGCTTTTTCAGAATTTCCAGGGATTTCTTCCCAGGTGGTTCTTCCCTTATCACAGGTGCCTTTTCAAAACTCAACCTTTTCTGTACCATTATAACACCTAAAACCTTAAACAA
>PNIT01000018.1 GCA_002878135.1 Candidatus Aciduliprofundum sp. | reverse complement strand
TTATTATATAGTTATATATGAAAAACAGAATGATAATAGCAATCCTTGTTTCTTTTGGTCTCCTGATACTTGGTTTTTCTATGTTACCAGTGGGCCATGGAGCCACCACAGTATCTCTATCAAGTATTGCACACACAGAAACAACAATAACTCTTTCCTGGACGGAAAGCCAGGACAGGTATTTTGTAAATTATACACTCTATATGGGACTTAACGTGAATGGCCCCTACAATGTGATAGCAAGCATTACAAACAAGGCCCAGACTACCTATGCAGTTACATCCTTAAACTATTCAACAAACTATTACTTTTACATCGTTGACTACGACTCGTTCGGTTCCGCAAGATCAAATACACTGGAGGCAAACACCACATCTCCACCTGTTCTAAATGTGAACAGCGTTACACAGACCACGGTTTCATTGACATGGACGGATTACAACACATACTCTTCACTTGTACCCTTTGTTAGCTATACAGTTGAGATGAAATCACTCACGGGAGGGAACTGGTCAACGGTTTCAATAATAAATAGTGTATCATCCAACTCATTCACAGTGACTGGCCTGAGCCCAGGGAGCACATATTACTTCAGGATCTACGATACTGTGGGGACTGGTACAAATCTCTTCAATACATTTTCAAACACAGTGACGGCCACAACAATTCCTCTCCTCAGCGTTTCAATTTCTTCAGGCACAACAAGCATCTCCACTGGCCAGAACGTGGATATCAAGGCCCTTGCAAATGGTGGTTATCCCCCATATACATACACCTGGTATGTGAACGGTAATCCTGTGAATGGTGTTACTGGGAATGTATACACATTCAATACAACAGCACCCGGGACCTATAACATATATGTGAGTGTAAGGGATTCATCTGGAACAACCGTAAACTCAAATACAATAACAATAAATGTAACGAGCAGCTCCATATTCTCTTCAGGTGCATTCCTCTGGATAATAATTCTGATCATCCTCATAGTTGTGGTCCTAGTAATACTTATGATCTTCAGGAAAGGAAAGAGGAGATGGTAAAATTTTTTAATTTATTTTACTTTTATTCCTTATGAAAGAGGGTTTAAAGGTATGGCTGGATGGAGATTTTTTGAACTATGATGATGCAAAGGTTCCCATACTGACGCACTCACTTCAATATGGCTCAGGTATATTCGAGGGCATAAGGGCATACAGGAATGAAAGGGGTACTGCAGTTTTCAGGCTCCATGATCATATAAGAAGGTTTTTCAACACAGCAAAGATATACAGAATGCAGTTAAAATATTCACCGGATGAAATTTCAAATGCAATACTTGATCTCCTGAGAATGAACAGGCTGGATGAGTGTTACATAAGGCCCTTCGCATTCTACAACGACGATGGCATAGGCCTTTCACCCTACGGTAAGAGGGTGAGTCTATTCATAGGCGCTGTCCCCTTTGGAAAATACCTCTCAAGGGGTAATGGGGCAAAGTGCAAGACCTCCACATGGAAAAGGATAAACTCAGGCATATTGCCTGTTCAGGCAAAGGCGAGTGGTAATTATCTGAATTCACTTGTAGCAAATCTTGAGGCAAGGTCCATGGGTTTTGATGAAGCCATAATGCTGGGTGAGAATGGCTACATAGCCGAGGGTCCTGGTGAAAATATCTTCATAGTTCGCGATGGTACTCTCATCACGCCCCCTGTTGAATCTGATATCCTTGTTGGAATCACCAGGGACAGTATTATAAAGATTGCAAGAAGTGTTGGAATAAATACAGTGGAAAGGAACATTCACAGGGAGGAGATTTACATAGCGGATGAGGCATTTTTCGTCGGAACTGCAGCAGAGATAACACCAATAGAGAGCGTTGATAACATAGTCATAGGGAATGGAAAGGTGGGTGATATAACATCCAAACTCCTAAAGGAATACATGGATGTTGTTCATGGAAGAAATGAGAAATTCATCTCCTGGCTGACCCAGGTGTGATTCCCCTTATGAAACCCTGTATGATCACATCCATTATCATTTCCCTGAAATCAGGTGAGAAGAGCCTGAAATCACCTGAATAATTTTTCTTTATATATTCAACATCCATATTCTCAAGTTTACTCTTCCATTCCTCAAGATTCTTCATGGCATTATTTAGAACAATTTTAACATCATCACCGGATACGGCACCAAAATGTGAAAAGCCCAGGATTCTCGGATTAATTTGGATCAATCTCTGGAGTGACTTCCTGTATTCCTCATACTTGAAGCTGGGAGGAAATGAGTTTGGCAATACCTGGCCAGTTGAGGGTGTGAATAGGCCTGCACCGTCACCGGTGAAAACGAATGAGTTCTTCATTTCAAGGAACATAAAGTGATCAGATGTATGCCCTGGCATGTGCAACGCCTTCACTTCAATTCCTTTTCCGAGTGAAAAAATCTCTCCGTCATCTATTTCCTTCACCTTCCCCTTATCCACTCTATCTATATTTTCAGAAAAATATCCATACATATCCCTTGTTGCCCTGTTTATCTTTTCCGGATTCAGCAGGTTTTCAATGGTGATCCTGTGTGCATATATCTTTGCATCTGGTAGATTCTTAACGAGGAATGATGCACCCGAGGAATGATCATTGTGCCTGTGGCTTACGAAAATATATTTAACATCCTCTAAGGGTATCCTATTCTTCACAAGGAAATTTAAAACAATCTCACCGGATGAATAACCTCCAGGGTCAAATACTGCAATATTTTCTCCCCTGATTATATATGAGGATGTTGTTTTCCCATGTTTCCAGCCCATAACATCAAGAAGTATCAGGCTTTCATTTATCTCCCCAGAAAATTCATGGATCATATTACAAGCTCCTCCTTCTCAACATTCCTGTTCCTTACACCAAGGTATTCAACGGGTACCTCATAACCGTTGAAGAGCCTTGCCCTTTCCTTACCCATGGTGAGGGCCGATACTATCCTTCCTGCTGCATCACCCTTCATTATACCGCTTCCGCTGCTCCCCGTTGCAATTATGAGGTTCATCTCCCTGAATATGTAGTATGTTCCATCAATGGTGTTCTCGGAGTAGTAGCCTGCCCATGCACCTGTTACCCTTGAGCTGTTGAATGCCCTTATGTACTCCCTGAGAACCATCAGCTCATTCTTTAGGTAAAATTCCATCTCAGGCTGTGGATCTTCCTCCAGTGAGAAATCCCTTCCTATGTCATCGTTGTAGGATATCCAGAATGATCCTGATCCTGGTTCAGGTCGCATGACTATCCTCGGCCCCGGGAGGATTGTGAAGGGGAAAACACCCTCCCTTCCCCTGTAGTCCCTTTTCACCATACTCTTTATCTCATCACCTGTCACCTGGAAAACCTGCCTCTTCTTTGGCCTTATGTGGCTGTCTATGCCTATTGGATCCAGGAGACCGTTTACCCAGACATCAGCTGCAAGTATATACTGATCTGCCTGCATCCTTCCATTCTTTGTCTCTATGGACCCTATGATCTTGTCCTGCCATATGAACGGCTCCCCCGGATAGTCTATCCTCCTCACAGGGTCAAGGTTAAGCCTCAGGACGGGGTTGCTGAAATAGAAATCCACACCCATCCTTTCAAGCTCACCAGCATAGTATGATGCTATGTTCTGTGGCTCAAGTATGCCGCAGTTCTTTCCCAGAAGACCTCCTCCTATCTCCCTCAGGTTCATTATCTCCCTTGCCTCCTTTGAAGGTGATACCTCTATGCCAAGATTCCTTATATCATCCCTGGTGAGTATCTCTGTCTCCGTTCTTCTCCTTGCCCTCTCAATCTTTTCAGATGATAGATCCTTCTCATCCATGAGGAATAGATAGCCGTTGAAGTGCATTCCAAGATCATAACCTAGGTCATTCTGCACGTGCTTGTAGAATGCTATGGATGATGAGCTTAATTTATAATTCATCTCAGATGTGAATATGTCCCTGAATGCCGCATCGCTCTTCCCCGTATTGCCCTGGGCATAAGTGGGCATCCTCTCAACGATGGCCATCCTCAGGTCCCTGTTCTCTTCCTTGAGATGGTATGCTGAGGAAAGACCGGTGATCCCTGCACCGATGATGATCACATCATATTTTTCCAT
>PNIT01000141.1 GCA_002878135.1 Candidatus Aciduliprofundum sp. | reverse complement strand
ATGTAAAACTATCCTTCATGGGAAATATGAGCAATGCCAATATGGTTATAGCTGAATATACTAGCATTAGAATAAGAATCCACGTGAGTCCAAGTCTGAATATTATTGATTCCCCCAGCACGAATATAAAGAAGGTAAATATGATGAAATCAACAAGTAGGAAGATCCTCCTTCCATTTCTGTTGGAGAAAGCATATGAGATTGTATTGATAACATGCTTTATGTGCTTATGCACAAGATAAAAGTAAATTATCATCAGTGCAATGAGTGAAATTAGAATGTAAATGTTTGAAAATATGAAGTTCAGCAGGATAATCACAGGCAAGGCCATGCTTAGAATAAAAACTGTGGGGCTTCTCCTTATTATGGGCACATTCCTTGAGAAGAATATGGCACGCATGGTTCTTGAAATGAGGGAGGCGGAATAGGCAATATTCCTAGGGACTATCCTTGAAAATAGGCGAGTTAACCTGATGGACATCCTGAGAAAGAATGGTGTGATTATGCTTGTGATGATAACCACCGCACCCGTAATGCTGAACAATGGACCTGCAAGGGGTAGAAGTTTTCCTGATTCATGTGATATGCTATCTGCAAGATTGGCAAATATCAATGAATCTTCGCTCCTAGGGATTAGGCCAGCACCTATGAACATTGCACCCCTGGCTGAAAAACCAGACAGATATGCTATGGATGATATTAATATGAGCTCACCGAATATTATTAACAGGATTATTATGACAATGATATCCATATATTTTATGAACGCAGAGAGATCAACGCTTATGCCATAGGTAACAAAGAAGATTGCAGCAAATGCATACTTGAAGGAAACAAGCCTTGGTTCAATGTCCTTTGCAATATCTGTCTGGGAGAATAGCATACCAGCAAAGAATGCGCCTATGGCAGGACTTATGTTGAAAATCTCCAAAAGTGCACTTATCAGAAAAATCATGGAAAGTATGAAGAGTATGAAAATCTCCTCATTCTTCCTTGTAAAAAAACTCTTCTTTATGGTGGGGAGGAATATCATGCTGAGGAATATTATGAAGGCAATGAATGCTGAAATACCCAGGTATTCTATGTTAAGTAGACCTGGCCAGAATTCCCTTGTCATTATACCCCCTATGAAAAGAACAACCATGATGATGGATATTATGTCCTCAAATACTAGCATGGAGATCAGGGCATCGCTCTCTTCGAATGAAAGTTTCCTGAGATCATCAATACTCTTGGCTGAGACAACAACGCTGCTGGCGGAAACTATAAACCCAAGGAATATTGAATCATAGAGATCCCAGGAGAACGCTAAACCTATGAGGAGGCCGAATGTAAATAGTATTGAGAGGTCAAACAGGGCCAGCATGAGGGATACTGTTCCTGTTTTCCTGAACCTCTGTGGGTTTACATTAAGACCTATGAAGAAAAGGATCATTACAAGCCCGAGCTGTGAGAATGTGTTTATTACATTGTTGTTTACCATTATACCCCTGTAGTGGAAATTGAATACTGTGAAGGATATTGATGGGCTAAGCAATAATCCTATGACAAGATAGCCCACCATCGTTGATTGCCTTATCCTCGTGGCAATGAGACCACCAGCAAGTGCAAGGAGAAAAAGCAGGCCTATCTGAAGAAATAGTATATCCATCCTCTAATCTCCCGCAAGTATCAGATCCCCTTTCCTTGGTTTTATTGACAGGTCCCTCTCCAACTTCCCATTCCTTATGAGGAATAGTGCATTCCTCATGTATTCATTCAGGGGGATATCTTCATCCTCTTCCACATAGATCCATCTGAGTGTGGATCTACCTGTGCTTATTTCTGCCTGTCCCTCCTTTCTTTCATAATAGGATTCAAGGAGAAGCATGGCAAGTATCTTTGCCTCATCCTCCATCATTGGTACAACAACAAATGAATCCCCCTGTGCAAAATATATCTCCTTTGTACCATCAAGTTTTGAGATTACGGAGAATTCACCGCCACTCCCCTTGAAGGTGAATTTTTTCCCAAGCCCAGGAATGAAGGTCTCAAATACTTCCATGGAGGTAATGAATGTAAACTCTTTATTTTATTTTTTTTATAGTGATATTGTAAGGGTGAAAAGGATTGATGCTATTATAAGAAAGAATGTTAACCAGAGGATGATTTTCTTTTTAGGAGTGTTTCTATGAATGCCCATCAATCCTTCATCTGAGGATAACTTAATAAGGAAATATAAGGGAATAGGAAGAAGGACTGTATTAATTACCATGGCATTTATCATCAAATTTATCAGGTCAGGGAAAACAACGGTGATTATGGCGGATGGAATGATCTCAATCATGTAGAATATGTAGAAAATTGCTGCCTTAGATGGTCTTAGGTTCAGGCTATTTGGTATGTTGAAATAATCCCCTATGGACCAGGCGGATGAAAGTGAAATCACTATACCAGACAAAAGACCTGCACCAATTATGCCCACTGCAAATATGTATGGTGATATAGTTCCAGCATACGGAGAGAATATTCTTGCCAATGATATTATATCAATACTTGAATCAATCCTCCCAAAAAATAGTGATGCTGATGTAAATACTATTGCAACCATAAGGATTTCACTCACTATGGATCCAAGCAATGTCTCTATCCTTTCCTCCCTTAAATTTTCAACACCCTTTCCGGAGTCCACTAGGGCATTACCGTGATAGAATATCATCCAGGGCATTATCACTGCACCTATGTTCCCCAGGATAAGTATCAGGTAATGTGGATCCTGGAGGTGTATCTGCATAACTGTGTTCAGTGCCTGGATGGAAGGCCTTGAGAAAATGGCGCTTATTATGAAAGTGAGAAGTATTGCAGATATGTATATAAGGATGATCTCCACCTTCCTGTAGCTTCCCCTCAGAACAACAAATGTGTGTAGCAGTGCCGCAAGAAACACGGATAGCCAGACAGGAATATGAAATATCATGCCTCCTGCTGCAATTCCTGCAAATTCGCCCACAAAACCTAATGAATTTATTATTACCATTGTTGAGATTGAGCTGAAGGATGAGATACTACCGAAATTCTCCTTTATCAGCCTTCCCAGACCCTTGCCCGTGACAAGTGAAACCCTTGCAGATGTTTCCTGGACAGCATATAGTGGTATGATTAAAACAAGGAGGAGCCATACCAATGAGAGACCGTAGAATGAACCAGATACAAGGGCGGTGAATACGCTTGGGGCATCTATGTCCGCCATCATCACTATCCATCCTGGGCCCAGGATTGAAAGAAGTTTGAATAACCTATTCATTTATTCTCACTGCCATTTCATATATACCCTCAAGATGGAAATCTCCATTCTCAGTACTAACCATAACTCCGTGCTTATCCCTTGAGAGAACCCTGATTTTTTTACCGGGTATTATACCGTAGCTCCTCATTATAAAGAGTGTGGATGATTCCTCATAGCTGATCCTTTTTACTGTATATTCTTTTCCCAGTTCAGCATCAACAAGCCTGAGATCTTTCGTATCCTCATTTATATCAAAGCTGTTCCCATGTGGGCATTTTTTATTGTCCTTGATCTTTTCAATTATATATTTCTCAAGATCACCACTGATTGAATGCTCTATCTCCATGGATAGAAGATGGCACCTCTCCCATGGCACATCAAGTATATGGAACAAGAATGCCTCTGAGATCCTGTGTTTTCTGACAGTTATTCTTGCCACCTCCATACCATCCTGGGACAGTCTGAAACCTCTGTAAGGTATCCTTATAACATAACCTTTTTTTTCAAGCCTTTTCATTTCATCGTTTATTGCCCCTGGTGAATAATTCAATATCCTTGAAAGATGAACTATCTTTGCTATACCAAGTGTATCTTGGAGCTCGTATACAGCATTAATGTAATCCTCCTGCTCCTTTGTTAAATTGATGCTAACCATAAAAATAGTTAATGTAAACATTAATTTAAAATTTTTGAATATATTAGGAGGTCTCATATTTTCCTACTATAGTTTTATTGATTAGCGGATGCTTCATATCATTCGAAATATATATATATAAAAGCAATTCATTTTAGTGGTGGTAATATGGGAGGAAAAGTAAGTAAGGGAATATTTACCTT
>PNIT01000047.1 GCA_002878135.1 Candidatus Aciduliprofundum sp. | reverse complement strand
TATCAGAGAATGGTATAGAGGCAATAATACCACCGAGGAAGAATGCAACAACAAGATCCAGGGGTAGTCCAGCAAGGGCAAGGCTTGTAAGGGAGATAAAGAGGATAGGAGAAGAAGAATGGAAAAAGGCAGTGAATTATGGAAAAAGATGGCTAATTGAGATATTTTTCTCAGGATTAAAGAGAGTTGTGGGTGAAATAATAAGGGCGAAAAAGGATGAATATAAGATTCAGGAAGTGATATTCAAGATATACAGCTATTTTGTAATGAGAAATTATACGGAGGTATAAAAATGGGGATTAGTTAACACACTTATTCATAATAAAATTTTTAAAATGGAAGATTAACAGAAAGATCTTCCCATATCAGGAAATAAGGAGAATGCTATCAATAAGGGAGGAGGTAGAATACTGGTCCTCATCTGAAGGCTACATGGGTGCAATCGCCGTGGATGGAATTGGTATAGAATTTTATGATGATGAATCAAGGATGGCCATTTACAATTTGTACACTGAATTTCTGAATGGACTTGACTTCCCAATTTCCATTTACGTTTACTCCATTAAAGAGGAGGGACATCCGGTATATACAACAAGGGAGGATCTTTCTTCAATTTCAAATGGTCTGAATGAGATGATTGCAGGTATTACAAGGAACATTGCAAAAAAGAGATTTATTCTGATAGTTAAGGTAAGATACTATGAGGTGAGCCTCATAAAAAGCGATGGTATAAGGATTCTAGAGGAAAGATTGAACTATGTCTATGAAAACCTGAAGGGCATGGGTCTAAATCCAAGGCTAATGACGTACAGTGAATATGAAGATCTTATTGGTGAATTCATATGAGGGATGATGAATTCATATGGATACTCTTTTCCTCATTCTTTGTTTCAACAATCATTTTCTATTTCACGGAAAGTCTCTGGGGATGGGGTGTTGTTAATATGATGGCATTGTTATACTACCTGATTCTAAAAAAGTTTTATCTGTACATCTTATACTGGTCCTTACCTGCCATAATGATCACAATATTCATTAAGAGCATATTTTTAATATCACTCATCTCAATGCTTGTGATGATACTAATTTTTCAGAGGGGTATTAGAGGATGGGATTCATAATATTTGGCAAGAGACATTTCATAACGAAGAAATATAATCACATGCCAATTTTTATAGATGAACTACCTAGGACGGTTAATTTTGGTATAATGAATAAGATCATATCATCCAATCAATGGCTGGACATATCCATGCATATTACACCCATAGGAGATGATACAATCATGGAGATACTTGACTCAGACAATGAGAAGCTGAATGCAGAGATTTCCCAGGATAGAGTAATCTCATCAAGGTACAGGAGGATGGTAAGGAAGATGGAGAGTATTAAGGAGCTCCAGGATTACATTATATCAGGAAAAGGACATATCTATGAGTTCTCAATTCTACTTTTTCCAAAGGGAGATGGATTCAAGGAAAGTGAAAAATCATACAGATCAATCTCTTTTGAATTGAAGAAGCATATGTTCAAATTCTACAGGCCCTATTACAGACAGGATATTGCCTTCAGGAATCTACTTCCAACAGGTGAATCCAGGGTTGAAAAAGCATTACATATACATACTCATGCAGTTTCAGCATTCTTTCCGTTCCTTGCCGATTACATATATATGGATGGTGGCGTATTCTACGGTATAAATGATAGGAATGGATCACCTGTCTTCATAAACAGGTGGAATTTTCCATCCTCCCATTACATTATCACTGGTACCACTGGTTTTGGTAAATCTTACTTTGTAAAGTTGATGATTCTCAGGGAGATGATAAATGATCCCTCCATCAGGATTTACATAATAGATCCAATGGGTGAATATTCCTCCCTTGTAAAACTACTGGGCGGAACAAGCGTTAGGGTGGGTGAGAAGGGAAATGAGATAAATCCCCTGGACATAGATGATCAGAGGAGGTTCAGGGAAAAGGTATCCAGACTAAGAAACATTTTCTCAATCCTTCTGAACATGGATAAAAGGGAGATGGCCTTGCTGGATGCATCACTCACAATGTTGTATAATAAAAAGAATGATCCAAGGATATCCGATCTTCTGGAAATATTGAAGGATCATGGTGAAGTGAATTTCTATAGAACAATGGAAAATATCTTCAATGGATCTTTAAAAAATCTTAACTCTGAAACAAGGGTAAACCTGAATAGAAAGGTAATATCCTTTGACCTTTCACATCTGAGCGATGAATACCTAACGCTCTACATGGCAATAATCCTTGAACACATATATGAGAGGATCTCAAGGGATTATGAGAAGAAGCTGGTGGTAATAGATGAGGCCTGGAAATTGCTCAGGAATGAATATTCAGCAATTTTTCTTGATTCAATGTTCAGGCATGTGAGAAGATGGAAATGCGGTATGAACGTGATATCCCAGAAGGCTGATGACTTCCTTGAGAATATTTACGGAAGATCAATGGCAAACAATTCACTCTTCCATGTTCTCTTCAAGCATCCGGCAATAAGTGATAATGCAAGGGATTTCTACAAATTAAACCAGAGGGAGGAGGATTACATAATAAACGCTGAGAAACCAAGGGCAGGCAGATATTCACAGGCATACTTCATTTCACATCCCCTCAGGTTCCCCCTGAAGGTGGTCTCAACAAAGGAGGAGAATAGTTTTATTACAACTGATCCTGATGAATTAAGGGCTAAAATCTCCTCTTCAGGTAATCCATGATTCCTTTGAAAACACCCCTCCCATCATTCCTACCTCCATTTATTGTGAATTCAGGATGCTGGAACCTGTAATAGGCCCTCTCGGGGTGAGGCATAAGACCAAAGACGTTTCCAGTTTCATTACATATCCCTGCAATGTTATATATGGAACCGTTGGGATTCC
The DNA here is from genome assembly GCA_002878135.1 of Candidatus Aciduliprofundum sp. GTDB lineage: Archaea > Thermoplasmatota > Thermoplasmata > Thermoplasmatales > ARK-15 > ARK-15. The sequence goes on along the minus strand of PNIT01000047.1, from coordinate 21,965 downwards.
ATGGATAGCCAGAATAATTTCCCTGCGGATCCACATACCTCATGACAACCTGTTTTTTATCTATCATATGCTGAAGGTACTCCTCCCTTTTATCCCCAGGAAGCATGAACCTACCCTCCGCATGTGCAATAGGCAATGAGATTATTCTACCTGCCTTATAATTGAGGAATTTACAGTTATTTTCCTCAATCCTTACATCTATCCACCTGCATTCAAACCTGTTAGATATGTTAGGTGCAAGGGCCGCCTGGGGTTTAATGCTCAAGGTACCACCAATACCAGGCAGGAGGCCAAGCTCAACGAGCACCTGAAATCCATTGCAAACACCAAGCACCACCTTTTCATCCTCTATGAATTTTACAATCTCCCTAAGTAATGGCCCCTTGATCATTGATGCAAAGATTGCCCCTGCCCTTACATAGTCCCCACCTGAAAAACCGCCAGGGAAGAATAGCATATGGTAATCGTGTATATTCTTTTTCCCACTGATAAATTCCCTCACATGAACGTACTCAGCATATGCACCCTCATTTCTCATTGAGTTCAGGGATTCCTCCTCACAGTTTGTCCCCTCCATCCTAACTACCGCTACCTTCACATCACCTTCTTTCAATGGCACCACCCCATAGACCCCTGACGTATTCGAGATCCTTTTTCAATAATATTCTTCTCCCATCCCTAATTTTCAGCATGGAATCACCTGTAACCGTTCCAATCCTATGTACTGTTATACCTTCCATTGTTCTGAGGAAATCCTCTTCCTTCAGGGAATCCACCTCCACCACCCATCTTGTGTTTGATTCTGAGAAAAGCTTGAAGTCTGATCTCATGAATTCCATGCGGTATAGGTTTGCATCAATTCCAAAATTTGTACCAAGCGCCATCTCTGTAAGTGTTACGGCAAGCCCACCATCGGAAACATCGTGGCAGGATCTTATGTAACCCTTTCCCATGGACCTTAAAAGTCTCCCGGATATTTCTTTAAGCCTTTTCAGATCAACCTTTGGAACAGCTGTACTTTTTATGTTTAGAATATCATAGTAGATTGATCCTCCCATCTCCCTCCTTGTCTCATTAACAATATATATCGGATTTCCCTCCTCCTTAAATGATGTTGTTACAGTCTTCCTCACATCCTTCACCAGGCCTATGGCCATGAGCGTTGGTGTTGGGGGGATGGATATACCATTGTTTTCGTTATAGAGACTAACGTTCCCCGCGACATATGGTATACCCATGAATCTTGCTGCCTCCCCTAGACCCCTGGCCACCTCATAAAGCTGTCCCATCACCTCTGGGTTTTCAGGATTTCCCATGTTTAGGTTGTCCGCCATTGAGTGTGGAATAGCATTTGAGGATACAAGGTTCCTTATAGCCTCGTCAAATATTGACATTGCACCCCAGTAGGGATCAAGTGATGTTATCATTGGATTTGATGTGGATGTTATGGCCAAACCCCTGAATCCTCTCTCCAGCGCCCTTATAACAGATGCATCGCTGTGTGTTTCCATGCCAATAAGACCGTTCAGGGGCTTGATCACCGTATTACCCTTCACCTCATGGTCATACTGCCTTATCACATAGGATTTTGAGCCTACGTTTGGGTGTGAAATTATTTTATCGTAGATATCCTGATAGTTTGGCTCTGGAGGTATCTGATCTACCAAAGTCTGTGAGGGATATATTATCCTGTAGGGCCTACAGTAAACCGGGCCGGAGGTAATGAAATGTAGGTCAAGATCCATCACCTTCAATCCGTTGTAGTAGAGTTTCAGCACCTTTTCCTCAATGGTCCTTCCAATTACAGAGGCCTCTAAACCCCAATAGCTGAATATGTCCATCAGTCTTCCAAGGTTTTCATCCGATACGGCTATCATCATCCTCTCCTGAGATTCACTTATCCATATCTCCCAGGGGGCCATGTTGCTCTCCTTCAGCGGTACCCTTTCAAGAAACACCTCTGCTCCAACACCACCTGCAAGGCACATCTCACCCACAACACTTGAAAGTCCGCCTCCACCAAGATCCTTCATTCCATCAACTATCTTCTCTTCAACAGCCTCAAGTACAGCGTGTATCAAGGGTTCCTTTATTATGGGATTACCTAGCTGAACGGCAGTCTTCTCTATTTTCTCCTCCCTGTCAAAAACCTTGCTCGCAAATGTCACACCGTGTATGCCATCCCTTCCAGTTTTACCACCCACAAGCACAAGATTTTCATTTACCCTGTCCACCCTGCTGTGTATTACATTTTCCTTCTTACATACACCAACACAGCCAACATTAACAAGTATGTTATTCAGAAAGAAATTGTGAAAATAGGTGATACCTGATATGGTGGGTATTCCCACCCTGTTACCGTAGTCCCTTATGCCTGAAACAACACCCTCAAAAAGGAATTTTGGATGTTTTGTCCCCTTCTGAAGACCCTCGTACGGATGATCAAGCCTACCGAAAAAGATTGAATCAACAAGCGCCAGAGGCTTAGCACCCATACAAAGGACATCCCTTATTATTCCGCCCACACCTGTGGCAGCACCTCCATAGGGTTCCACGAAGCTTGGGTGATTATGGCTCTCCATCTTGAAAACATAAACATGGTCCCTATCAAGTTCAACAACACCAGCATCCTCTCCAACCAGGTATACCTGTGGTGCATCAATTCCTATGATGTATTTCTTTAGTACATGCTTTGAACTTTTGTAGCAGCAATGCTCGCTCCAGGCCTGCCCTATTGCCTGAAGTTCAACATCAGTTGGATCCCTTCCAAGGTCCCTGAAATAGGATCTTATCCTCAGCATCTCCTCCCTGTTCAATGCAAGACCCATTGATTCACTGATCTCCATCAGCTGTTTTTCATCCATCTCCCTTATCCTTATCCTGTAAACAGGATATTTCTCATGGATCCTCTCCATCATAATCTCTCCATCTCTATCCTATAATCATGTATTACGGGGTTAACCAGGAGCCTGTCGCACATCTCCTCAGCCTCCCTCATTGGATCCTCTGTATCCTCTATGTAGATCTCATACACCTTGGAGACCTTAACTGAACCAACGTTTTTAAAATCCAGAAGCCTGAGGCTATTTTTCACTGCAAGACCCTCAGGATCCTCAACACCTTCCTTGTAGCCTATAGTTATCCTCAATTTTATCATACAGATAGAAAATGTGATAAAGTTATTTAAACCATTTTGCATTTTTAAAGACGTGGATATTGACCTCTATGAGGAATTTTACAAGCTTCTAAGCCAGGTACCGGTGGGCAGGGTAACAACCTATGGAGACCTTGCCATAGCACTTGGTGATATAGTTGCGAGCAGGGCGGTGGGCAGGATGCTTTCAGAGAACCCCATGCCAGGGATTATACCCTGCCACAGGGTAGTTATGCACGATGGCTCCATAGGTGGATTCACACACCCTGAAGGTATTCAGAAGAAGATAGAGATTCTTAAGGAAGAGGGTATAGAGGTGATAGATAATAAAATAAGGAATTTTAAAGAAATAAGGTTCAGAGAATTCAGATCAAATTATCCCCTGAGGCTTTTGAGGGAAGAGGAGGAAAGGATAAAAGGTAAGATTCTCCTTGAGGACAGGGAATTCAGTAAGATAATAGTAACAGATGCCTCCTATGCTGGCAGGGATGCATTCATATCATTCATAGTTATGGATAGGAATTTCACAATCCTTAAAAGGTATGTAAGAAGGACAAGGGTGAATTTTCCATACATACCCACATATCTTTCATACAGGGAAGGAAATGCAATCATATCCACCCTGGATGAGGAGGCATTATATGTACTGGATGGTCAGGGAATACTTCACCCCAGGGGTATTGGCCTTGCCACATATGTGGGTCTTAAGAGTGATATGCCTTCTCTGGGTATTGCTAAATCAAGGCTTCTGGGTGATATCATTGATGATAGAATATATCTGAATGGAATACAGGTTGGCTGGAAGATTGGAAAATACCTAATTTCACCCGGAACATTCATATCTCTTGAAAAATCCAGGGATCTTGCCTTGGGTATAATTAAATCTGGGGCAATCAATATTGCCCACAGGCTTGCCACTGAATCAAGGGATAAGTACTGCCGCAGCAATGACTGTGGTCCATTCTCCTGATTTCTCCACGGTGGCCGTGGATACTATGTTCTGTGTAAGAAGAATCCTATCATCAAGTTTCCAGTTCTGTGATGATTCATCCCATACAAGGTGATGTTCTATACCCAAGGTTGATGCAAGCATCTCTGCGGCAAGATCCTCGGCAAAATCACCCGCTACCTTTTCAGGCTCGCCGAAGGAATGGTGTTCACTCAGGTATCCGTAGAGATTCCTATCCTTAGGAATAGCAAGTCCCACTGCTGCCGATATGAGTCTGTTGAATTCATCGCTTGAGTTCTTTGCAAGAACAACGAATACAATCTGCCCCGGCTTTAGATATTTTAGTCCCTCCTCCTTCGATACTATCTCTGCATTTGGGGGGAAGATGGAACTTACCTCCACAAGGTTAAACTGCGCTATGCTTGCATCCCTTAATGCCTGTTCAAAAGAACCTAGCCTACTCTTGTGCCTCCCAACACCCTTCGTGAAAAAAACCTTACTTGGAATGATGGTGAACATATCAATAATTCACTGCCCTTATTGTATCAAGATTAAAATTATCCTCTTGCACATCTGTTCCTCTCTCTATTACCATCTGTGAGATCTTTTTTGGCCTTAGTGTTCTCTCAAGATATTCAAGGGCCAGGTATGCCTGTTTAGGGTCACCGCAGGTGTATATATCAAGAGTGATAAGCTCATGCTCAGGCCATGTATGAAAGGATAGATGTGATTCAGCAATAAGCACAACACCACTACAACCCTTTGGCCTGAACTGATAATAATCTGAAGAAATCTTGGTCAGGCCTGCATACCTAACGGTCTCTTCAAAAATAGGTTTCATCTGCTCTACATATGTAATCTTCTCTTTATCGACGCCGTAAAAGTCCGCGATTATGTGAATCCCCACGGCCATCTTCAGCAACCTCCATAAATTTTTCACCTCCAGTTGTTAACGGAAATGGTTGATTAAAACATCATATTTGAATTTTGCTTCCATTTTATCCAAAAATTTTTTTTAAACAATTGTATGGAGATGTAGATGCAGTTAATAGATGAGATAAACCTATTGAAGAATAGGATAGGTCATATTGTGGAGGAAAGGATAAGGGAGTTTGAAGTTATGCAAAATAAGGATAACCTATCCTGGTTCCACGAACTTTGTTTCTGCATACTCACAGCAAACACATCTGCTGAGATGGGTATTAGGGTACAGAGCTCAATAAGCGCAATCGAGTTTGCTACACTGGATGAGATGGATTTGTCCAGGAGATTGAGGGAAGCAGGTTACAGATTTTATAGGACAAGGGCAAAATACATTGTAAGTAACAGGTCATACGCAGGAAACATTAAGGACATAATAACAAAAATGGGTAAGGAGGAGAGAAGGGAATTCCTTGTGAAGAACATAAAGGGTATGGGTTATAAGGAGGCATCGCATTTCCTGAGGAATGTCGGATACAAGGACTATGCCATAATAGACAAGCACATATTCAGGTTGATGGTGGAGAATGGTTTAACAAGTGAAAAACAGGTAAATCCTAAAAATTATGTGGAACTTGAAAAGATTCTGGAGAATATCGCAAGGACTGTAGACATTGACCTTGCAAGGCTGGACCTTTATCTCTGGTATATGGAAACTGGTAAGGTACTTAAATAGATTTCATAAGGATTTCAAGATCCTTCGCTGTGTTTAAATTTAAGGAAAGGGAATAATCTTCAAAGAAATAGAGATGATCAAATATGCTGTTTGATACGATATTGATGCCCGTGTAAACAATCTTTCCATCCCTTAATAATACGCCTGCCATGCTTTTTCCTGTAAAGTTTCTCATCATACTCAGCACATGGTTCTTTTTAATGAATGGTAGATCGGATGGGACAGTGATCAATGGAGATCCGACTAAATTCAAAATGAAGGAAACATCCATTGAATATCCATTCCCCGGGGTTATTATGCAGTTATACCTTGATATTGCATACTCCATTGTTTTTGGTGCATTCTTAGAAACTGCAACCAGGCATGTTAAACCTGCATCCATTATTGCATTGCAGGCAATATCAAGGAGAGTCAATCCCCCGAAATTTATTAGCTGCTTTTCAAAACCCATTCTACTGCTCCTTCCACCTGCCATCACAATACCAAGCATAGTAACACCATTGTAACTGCACGTGAGATCTCATTCATTGCACCCAGGCAATCACCATTTACCATGCCAAAATTGATCCTTGATATATATGAGATGATAGCGGAAACAATAAAACCGGTGAAGGATATGATATAGTACATATGGAATATTAAGAAGAGAGGAAGTGTGATGATTATACCAGTGATCATATACGTTATCCTAAAGTTCTTCTGGAAGAGTGAACCAAGTCCTTCGCCAAAAGGCCTGTTTAAAAGACCCCCCATCATTGAGAATTTTGCTGATATCTCAGATAATATGAAGAATGAAAATATATTGAAGATTGATATGCGCAATGAGATTAGCGAGAATATTTCAGTTAAAATTAACATGATTATTGAGAAAGAACCCGCTATACCCGTATTCACATCCTTCAAGGCCTTTACCTTTTTCTCTCTATCACCCTTCACCATCAAACCATCTGAAAAGTCTGCAAGGCCATCCAGGTGTATTAGACCATTTATTGAATATATTACAAGAATGGCCAAGATGGATCTTATCTGCGGGGGTAATGGTAGCAATAGATAATATATCAAGGCGGCTGGTATTGAAATTATTAATGCTATCAAGGGAAGTAGGAATGTTTCCCTGGATGCATCCTCAATTGATCCCTTGGCTGGTATTCTGGTGAAGAATGATAACAACGAAAGCATCAAAATATTCAAATACATTTTATCTATTTCAAATTTGCTTTAATATGTTTCTATTAACCATATCAAACACAGAGGTGGCCAGTATTCCTGGCATAACTGTCGCTGGAGGCAATCCGGAGCTGATAAAATATACACCCGTGGCTGATGCAGAGTTTCTATTTTATTCAAAACCAATATCAATAGATGCAATACCTGTTACACCTGAGGGTCATCCTACGCCTGCAATAATAACAAAGGCAAGCAAAATACTTGCAGGATTTCCCATCATTGTTGTAAGGAGTGGAACAATTGTTGAACCAAGGCTACCCTTTATAAACATTACAGATAAGCAGGGGAGGAATATTGTTGAGAGAACTGCACTCCCCCACATTGAGGAGGTCCTTGAGAGGTCTGAGATCCTTGGTGGTCAGTTATCTGATGTTTCAGATGAAGTATACATAGCGGAAAGCGTTCCTGGTGGGACAACTACTGCACAGGCAGTTCTTACATCTCTTGGTTATGAATCCATTGTCTCCTCAGCATCATCAAACAATCCAATTTTACTAAAAATGGAGATTGTGAATAAAGCAATAAAGAGATATGGAAGGAGTATACCCCTTGACTGGTATGAGGCCCTGAGGGAATTCGGTGATCCCATGATGGCCTTCGCCATCGGTTTTTCACACGGTTATTCTGGGAGGATATATCTTGCTGGAGGTACACAGATGCTGGCGGTGGCAGCCCTGATGAAGGAAACGGGTAGAAAGCCGGAATCAATACTCACCACCAAATATGTGGTGAATGATAGAACGGCCACATTCGAAAAGACAGCAAGGGACATAGGTGTTAATTTTTATTCAGCAATGCTCGATTTCTCAGAATCCAGGTATAGTGGTCTGAGGGACTATGAGAGAGGTATGGTAAAGGAGGGTGTAGGTGCAGGAGCCTCAGTTTACATTGCGGAGGAGAGGGGAATTGGAATTAGGAGCATCGTTGAAAAGGTTGAGGAAATATATGAAAATATCACTTCAAAAAAATGAAAAATACATCATTGGTAGATTTGATCATGCTGCTGAGACAATTTCATCATCCTTCTATAACGGTGGAAAGGGGAAGAGAAATGGATTCTTTATTCTTCAGGTTGAACGTGATTTTAACACAGATGATCCTTCAAGCCTGGCCCGTGGCTTTGAAAGATCCATGGATCTTGATAGATATGTGGGTTTTTTAACTGCTGTGAATCTATCAAGGAATACATTCTTGCAGGAGGATGAAAGATTTTTCATACTTGCCACCATAGGCCTTGGGCATCATTGTATCCCAGGTAAAATATGTAAAAGCTCAAGAACTATAAACATAATCTCAGTTGTGAAGGAAAGATTGACTGAGAATGCTGCCATGGATCTCCTAAGCGTTATGATATCCACAAAGGTTTTTTCCTTGACAAGTAGGGGTTATGGGGCTGGAACACCATCCGATTCATTCATGCTTTCATATTTGAAAGGTAGTGACATATTTTATGGTGGTTTTGCAACTGATATAGGGAGGGCATTATCCTCTTTAATCCTAAAGATAATGGAGGATGGGATAAGGGAATGGGAGAGATCAGGGGTCGAGGATTAAATCCACCTTTAAATGTTTACCTATTTCCCTCGCAATGTTTTCAATATCACTCTCGAGGCTGTAATCCACCCTTATCCTTTCCAGGCCCTTACTATCTGCTATTGAATTAATTATTTTTTCAGTGAATCCCTTGTTTAGAAAGATATCGTGCATATAGGTTCCAAAGGCATTCTTTCCGTATTCACCATCATACCTGAGAACATCCTTACCATTTTCTCTCGTTATAGCAATCAATGGGTGATCGCTTCTGCTCCTTCCAAAATGTATCTCGTAACCGGATGCCCCCTCTCCTTTGAAGGGGCCATTTATGAATCTACCCTCAACCAGCGAAACAATCTTCTCATCTGTAAATTCAGTCTTTGAATCAAGTATATTCATCCCCACAACCTTTCCAAGCCTAGATTCAAAGTTATCAATGATGTATCTACCGAGCATCTGGTAACCACCGCATATACCAATTATGGGAACACCATCCCTCCATAGGTTATTTATCTTATCCTCAAAACCTTCCCTCCTAAGATAAAGTAGATCATTAACAGTAAGTTTGCTTCCAGGGATTATTACTATATCGGATCTTTCAAGGTCCTCTGGTGAGTTTGCAAAGTTTATTCCAACACCCCTTATCCTGTAGAATATGTGAAAATCAGTAGAATTTGATATGTGAGGTAGCCTGACTATTGAAACCAAAATTTTACCCCCCTTTCCCTGCCAGGACCAGAGTGAATCCTCCTGTGGAAGTCCAATATCCATGTATGGAATAGTTCCATAATGATTTAGACCGTACCTTTCATGGAGGAATCTTATACCCTCTTCAAGCAATTCCTCATTTCCCCTGAATTTATTAAATATGTAACCAGAAAAGATGTCCCTGCCCAGAAGTTCAACAGTACCAGCTATGCTCGCAAATGCCCCACCCCTATCTATATCTGCAACAAGTATGTTCTTTGAGCCTATCTCCCTCGCAAGCCTGATATTTGCTATGTCATTCTTCAGATTTATCTCTGCGGGGGATCCTGCGCCTTCAACAATAATTATATCATTGTTTGAAAGTAGATATCTAAAATCCTCAAGGACCATCTTGAAAATACTTTCCTTATCCATAAGCATGTAATCCTTACCATCGTATGTGCCAGCATATCTTCCATTGATAACAACATGGGTCCTATCCATCTCAGGTTTCAAAAGTACTGGGTTCATTCTAACATCTGGGACCTTTCCGCAGGCCCTTGCCTGAAGAACCTGTGCATAGGCCATTTCACCACCCATCCCCACACCTGAATTCAGGGACATATTCTGTGCCTTGAATGGTGCTACGCTGTAACCCATTTCCCTGAGTATCCTGCACAGAGCCATAACAACGGTTGTTTTACCAGCCCCGGATGAGGTACCCATAATGAATATGGGCCTATGAGTCATAATCTATCCCCTTAGGCAGGCCAAGATTAAAATGGCTCAATTCCTTCAGGAGAATATCATTCTCCCTTTTTTTCCTTATGGCAAATCTTATTGAACCTTGAAGGCCAAAAGAACTGCAATCCCTTACAAGTACACCTCTCTCCCTTAGTTTTTTCCATACATCACCTGATTCAGAATAGGCCAGGAAGAAATTTGCGTGTGTCCTCAGGTTCGTTAGATATTCTATTCTCCTTCTCTCCTTCCAAATCTTTTCAAGTGATGCCTTGAGATAGCCATCATTCCTGAGTGCATACCATATGAACTTACACCCGAGTCCACCCAGAGACCATGGCATCCTGAATTCCCTCATCCTATCAATAATCCTTCTCTCACCGAATGCGTAACCTGCCCTTATGCCAGGAAGACCGAAGGATTTTGTGAAGCTTCTAAGTACAATAACATTATCTGGATAAAATTTAGGTCTTCTTTCTGAGAAGTCTATGAAAGCCTCATCTAAAACCACTATTGAATTATTCCTTTCTGCTTTATAGAAAAGATCCTCAATGTTTGAATAGTATTTACCAGTGGGATTGTTTGGGTTTGAAAAGAAAATCACACCCTCCTTTATACTGAAAGATTCCATTGGTGGATCAAGATCCTTTACCCTGAAACTTTTCATACCAAATAGATCAGCCATCCTTTCATATTCTCCGTATGTATGCACCATGAACATTGCATCCTTTCCTCTCATGGCAAAGGAGGCCATGTAAAGTAATTCTGTAATTCCAGCACCAATTAGAACATCATTGTCAATACCATATTTCTCCTTAATTTTATTTTCAAGGGATTCGCAGTAAGGATAGACAGTAAGATCCGTATTTAACAACCTTTTCAGGAATGGAGGCCTGTAAGGATTTACAGAATATGAGAAATCCAATAGATTCTCTTCTCCCTCTTTAGCACCACCATGGAAGACCATATAAAAACATCACCACCAGGATAAACGATATCCATATTATGCTCACCATTACAATGTATTTAATTGTTTTTGCAACATGCTCTTTCCCGCACTCATATCTACCCTCAATCCTGTAATAGCCGATCTTCTCAAGTGTGACATCAAGTATCCCTGAGATTGAAGCTATTGTGTACATTCCATTTATTTTCAATCTCCTGTATCTCTTGAGCCTTTCCCAGACCCTTCTTGGGGAGAATAATAAAAGTAAAAGGCCAGTAATCCTCGCGGGTATGAAGTTCATTATATCATCCATTCTTGCTGCAAATTTTCCAAAGTATTCATACCTCTCATTTCTGTACCCCACCATCGCATCAAATGTATTCACTATCCTGTAGAAGAATGCACCTGGAACACCCAGTATAAGGAAATAGAAGAGGGGTGATACTATTGAATCCACTATGTTTTCAGCCCCACTCTCTATGGCGGCTGAGTAAAGATGTGGCCTGTCCAGTTTACTAACATCCCTGCTCACTATCATAGAAACATTTTTTCTCAGTTCATTCAGATCATCAACCTCGCATCTTTTCACATGTCTAATGAGTGAACCTATGGAGAACGATGATTTCAGGAAGAATACCTGTACTATGGCATAGGCAAGAATGTAATTCCTTGTTAAATCCAAAAGGAATAAAATTGGTATCAGGAATAGGATTGATACGAATATGAACAATAAAAGGCCCTCAATAAATTCTATCAAAGGTGATCTCCTCTTCCTCCTCACATCATAAAATTCTATAACCTTACCTACCCATACAACTGGATGGATTACCTCAGGATATTCACCTATGGCATCTACTGCAATAGCTATCAGCAGCACTGCAATCTCCATCAAGGATAAAGCACCACCGCATTCTTTCCCTTACCTTTAATCCTGTAAGCCTTAACACTATATCTACTGTTTATATGATTTATGCATTCATTCAAATCATATTCCGGAGGTGATGTAAATAAATTACCAACAGGTATGAGAGGATCAATTCTGAGAATCAAATTTTTACCAAATGATTCAAGAAATTCAGCAATCTCAATTACATTCCTACATCCAAGTTCCCTGGTATAAACAGTCTCAAATGTAAATTTTTCATTGAAGAATTTCTTTAGATTTTCAATGGATCTCAGGTTTGATCTTTTGGTTATCATAAAATGAGTATTTTCATCCAGGGACTTTATGCTGAAGGATATCCTGTCCACAAGAGAAACAATCCTGGAGTTTAGGAGCTCTCCATTCGTGAGCAGATTAACCCTGATATCCTTCATTTTTAATCTTTCCAGAATAAGGGGAAGCGATGGATCTATGGTAGGTTCACCGCCTCCCAGGAAAACCTCTATTATATTATTTTGAAGAAGTATATCCATGAGAGTTTCAACATCAATGTATTTAAAATTATCAGCTTGAACTTCTTTTTCAAGGTGAATATCATATTTGAATCTCTTCATTATGCAGAAATCACAATCCCAGTTACAACCATTAAAAAAAATATAGGAGGAGTTATCCTGGAATTTTGTTATATGGTATATTCTTGTTCTCATGCGCCGGGCATTATATCCTGTACAGTTAATGGATTTACCTTGGATGCATACTGAGGATAAACTGTTTTGAATATGATGTATACCCCCACGAAAATCTGCGGTCCAGGTTGCTGGAGAAGGTAGTCATTCATGACTATAAAGTGCCTTTCCTTAACTGCTGTAATATTTGCAAGAGCAGAGTCATTCTCTATCTGGGGTATTAATGATGCCTGATACTGTGAAACAATGATCCACTGTGGATTCTGTGTAATCAGATACTCCTCGTTTATTATGAACCATGAATACCCTGTTGAAGCTATGTTTATTCCACCAGCAAGGACTATCATCTCATTTATGAAAGTATCCTCACCCGCTGTCCATATCTGTGGATACCATCCAAGGTAGAATAGTTTCTCCCTGTTATTTATGGTGGATGTTACTTTATAAAGAGAATAGAGCCATGTGTTTATTCTGTTTGCAAGATTAGTTGCATTTGAGTATGTTCCAGTAACATAGCCCACCATATATAGATCGCGTATTATCCCCTGAAGGTTCTTTGGATCCAGGGTTAAAACAGGTATACCCAGGGACTTTAGCTTCTGTATATCCTGAGGATAATTGAGTGAATATGAAAGGACCAGGTCAGGTTTCAGGGAAACAATCTTATCCACAGATATGTTGGTTACACCTCCTACCTTTGTTATATTCTTTGTTGCATTTGGGAAATCATCATAGATCGTATCCCCAACAACCCTATTACCTATACCGAGCGCAAATGCTATCTCCGTGCAGGAGGGTGCGAGGGAAACTATGCGCTTTACAGGCTGTGGCACTGTAACTACATTGTTACCATCATCAACAACCGTGAGACCAGACTGCTGGCTAGGTTTATTTTGGGAAAGGTTCAGTGCGTAACCTCCAACGAAGCTTGCAATGACTAGGATCACCACTATAAGAATTGTTAAAGTTTTTTTCATTTTTTTCACCTCAACTTTACTTTACAAAAGGTAAATATAGTTGAATTATTTAATCTTTTTCATGCCTCTTGAATTCTCCGATCTTTACAAGGTGGCTGAAGGATTGATATGCGCAAAAAAATATAGGGAGGCATATGCCATCTATATTATCCTTTTAAAAATAAGGCCCCAAAAGGCAGCACTCTGGCATGGTCTTGCAAACTGCCTTGAGAAGATTGGTGATGGGGAGGGTAGTAGGAATGCGTATAGGATGGCATTGAAGTACCATTTGATGGAAAATGAAAAGGGATCAAACCTTTGGGCGGGCTGGGCTGCCATGAAACTTGGTGATATGGAGATGGCATACAGGCTATTCAAGGAATATGTGGAGAAGGAGCCTGATTATGCATATGGATGGATATCACTTGCAGCTGCAGCATCAAAATTAAACAAAAAGGAAGAAGCTGAGGATGCAAGGAGAAATTACAGGATTTTGAAGGAAAGGAATCCTTATAAAAGGAGGGAGTGCGAGGGTAAAGAGATGCTCATCTCAATAATGAACAAATCTGATGGTGTTATAAATGAATTCATTAAAAAAATGGTGGATGAAATAGAGTGCGATCAATGATGAAGAGCAGAATTCTCCTAGTTATATCAATCATAATATTCTTCTTATCCATCATATTTTCACTTGGTACAGGTGCAGTCTCAATACCTTTCACAACTGTTCTAAACAGGCTTATAAATCCTGGAAATGATGTAAATTCATTGATAATATGGCAGCTGAGGATGCCAAGGATACTTCTTGCAGCTCTTGTAGGTGCCTCACTCACAGTTTCAGGTGCAGTTATGCAGGGTTTATTCAGGAACCCCCTCGCGGATCCTTATGTTACCGGGACAGCTTCAGGAGCTGCACTGGGTGCCACATTATCCATGTTTCTTGGATTATTCTATCTTAGCATATTCTTCCTACCATTGTTTGCCTTCATTGGTGCCTTTGCAACTACACTGGTTGTACTCTTCATATCCGGTATATCCGGAAGTGCAAAGAGTGAAAATATGCTCCTTGCAGGTATAGGCGTATCAATATTCCTCAGTGCCTTCGTTTCACTCCTCCTCTATCTCCTGGGGAAGGATCTTCTCACCGTTTTTTACTGGCTGATGGGAAGCTTCAGTGGTGCATCATGGGTATATGTTTACATAATGCTGATCGTATCTGTTCCCACCATTGCCATAATAGGTGTGATGGCGATGGACCTTGATCCAATGATGCTTGGAGAGGATCATGCATATTCCCTTGGAATAGATGTTAAAAAAATAAGGATAATTTTCTTTGTGCTCTCATCCCTCATCACAGGTCTCAGTGTAGCATTCTCAGGAATAATAGGTTTTGTTGGTCTTGTTATACCCCATATAGTGAGGATATTGATCGGCCCAAAGAACAGGCATCTGATTGCATCATCCATATTCATAGGTGCATCATACATGGTGATTGCGGACACAATCTCAAGATCCTTCAGTATAATAATGGAATTACCAGTGGGTATTGTCACCTCAATGATAGGTGTACCAGTATTTCTTTTCCTGCTTGTAAAACAGAGGAACTACTGGAGGTGATGATATTGATAAGTGTAAGGGATATTGAGTTTTCATATGGCAGTAAAAAAATAATAGATGGCATCAGCTTTGATTTAATGCCTGGTGAAATACTCGGTTTTCTTGGTCCAAATGGCTCGGGAAAAACAACACTCATAAAATTGGTTGGCGGTATATTGAAGAAGGAGAGGGGCACAATTAGGATAAAGGGTAGGGATATTGAAAAATATTCAAGGAGGGAACTTGCAAGGATAGTATCCATAGTTCCATCAGACCTTGAGCCTGGTTTTGATTTCACTGTTCAGGATCTTGTGGCCATGGGCAGATATCCATACATCGGGTTTTTTGATTCCTTTACACAGAGGGATTATGAAATAATAAGAAGATCAATGGAAGCAACGGGTGTGAGCCATCTCTCCATGAATTCTGTCAGGGAGATATCTGGTGGTGAGAAACAGAGGATGCTTATAGCAAGGGCACTTGCACAGGATACTGAAATATTGCTCATGGATGAACCCACATCAAACCTTGACATAAAATATCAGGTGGAGATACTTGAACTCATAGAGGGCATAAGGAGGACGGGGAGAGCAATAATGATCACAATGCACGATGTAAATATGGCCATAAGGTATTGCACAAGACTTGCACTGATATCAAAAGGTAAGATATATTCCATAGGCCCTCCAGATAATGTGATAAATGAAAATTCAATAAATATGGTGTATGGTATAAATGGGAAGATCATAAGGAATGGTGATGGTAAAATAGTTTACATTATTCCTGAAAAAATTCAATAGGCTTTGAGAGGTGCCTCCTTGCTATCACAGGAACCTGGTAGAAGCCCTTTTCTATTTCCCTTTCAACCTTAACGTATTTAATTTCCTTAACGAATGTACCACATCTCCTGCACCTGTAACCCTTTCCGTTTCCGGCGGATTCCATCTTCCTCCCGCAGGATGGACATCTTGGTATCTCTTTTTCGTATATATCTGCAAGTGAATCCACCCTCATCTTTTCAATGTTTATGGTACCTGGATATTTCTTAACACTGCCAAAAACAGTTACCATGTCCCCTGGCACAAGTGATTTAACTATCTCCCTGAACTCCCTCGTTTTCTCATAGGCAGCACAATCAATGGAACCAGAATCATCACTTATCCTGAATATCACATGACCGCCACTTATCACCCTGGGATATGAATCCACCCTGCCAGAAACTATGACAGAATCGTATGGTGAGATCTCTGAGATTTTTTTTCTCACAAGATGATCATCTGTACCCTGGTTTGTCTCAAATATGATGTATCCTATGTATGGATCGCTCCTAACCATTAGCCTCGCCCTCTCAAGATCCTCTGGTACCTTACCCCTGATACCGAATAGAACAGGTGTCCTTGTCTCCGGCTTTATTGCCACATGCCTGTTCCTGTAATCGTAGTTCTCGAAGGTGGTCTTTACATTTTTGTCCATTTCAATAACAGAATCTTCATCAACAAACCTCTCATGGAGCCATCTATCCTCTGGTAGGTATGCTATAAGCTCATATGTTTTTTCCCTTGGTTTCCATGCAATGGCTGCCGCCGCCCCTATCAATCCTCTTCCTCCCTTGTAACCAAAGTATCTCGCATCCTTAATGTGAATTTTTATATCCTTCAGATAAACAACTGATCTCACAGCCCTCCAGTATATTGATTCATCCAATTTCTTTTTAGAGATTATTATACCAGGGGAGGTTTTTTTATCCTCAAGGACAGCGTATCTTTCAACAATGTTCATCACCTTTTCGAGCAATCCCACATCATCAATCTCCTTCCCCTTCTCATAGGATATGATCTCCTTACCCCTGAATTCACCCACCTTCCTTGATTTTCCATATCCTTTCCCTATCCTGATTGCTACGGCAGCATTTCCCCTGGTCTTCCATGGAATGTTTGGGTTAAGCCTCACGAGCCTTGGAAATCCAATGAGATCATGGCCCAGGGAATATATTATCTCCGGAACAAGGAATGTGGTGCACATACCCTCGGATGAGTCTGTATCATCTATCCCTATCCACATCCAGTATCAAAATATGGAATCCGTATTAATCTTTTACCAAACTTTTTATCCTTGCAAGGCATCTTATATATCATGCTTGATGAAATAGCAGCAGGCATTGTAATTGTGCTTTCAGCATTCTTCCTCTATGTTTCTTTGATCTCCTGGAGGAATATGAAGGAAAGAAAATATATATTCCTTGCATTCATCTTCATCGTTTTTTTACTGAAGGGCATATCATATTTCTTCTTCACCGCTGATTACCTCTATCCATCACTTGATGCGATCATACTCGTATTCCTTTATCTTGTAATAGTTTCAAGGTGAATACACTTGCCCAGGGACCTCCTGAAGAGAAAGGAAATATACGAAACGATTGAGAAAAACCCGGGGATGCATTTCAGGGAGCTTCAGAGAAGATTGAACCTGAATGTAGGGGAGCTCCAGTACCATCTTGATGTACTGGAGAAGGAGCAGCTCATAGTTTCAAGGGAGGAGATGGGATACAGGAGGTACTACCCTAGGGCACTTGAGAATCCAAGTGAAAAGAAATATCTTCCATTTTTAAGGCAGCCCATTGCAAGAAGAATATTGATAAGCCTGATAGAGAATGGTGGTGGAAATATGGAAACCCTTGAAAGGGATCTTGGTCTCAAGAAAACAACATTAAATTATCACCTGAAGAAGCTTCTTTCAGGTAACTTGGTAATAAAGGTGGAGGAGGGTAGAAATATCATTTACAGGGTGGTTGATGAAGAGGAGATAGCAAGAACAATAATAAAGTATAGGAACAGCTTCCAGGATACAATAGTTGAGAGGTTCATTGATTTCTGGGAGAGATCATGATCTCCTTTTAATTATGATTGCACCTGAAATGATTATGGCAATTCCAATAGCAATACCTATAAAGGGATATATATCGAATGCCTGTGGAATCTGCCTTGAATAGACTGGAAGTGTAATCAAGGACATTACGCTTGCAATGCTACCATTCACGGGGGAGAAGACCATTATGCTTGATGAATTCCTTGACATGCTGCTTGAATAGAATGTTCCATTTTTCATTATAAACTGTATGTTGTCCCTTACCTTCATCCTCATCTGTGGCATGGAATTGAATTCATAATTCATGTATTTGTCCATCTTCTCTATCTCACCTATATCATTTGTATTATTGAGCATGTGCTCTATTATGGCCAAGCTCTTTCCATGGAAATTTGTAATCCTTAATATTATATACACATTTATAAAATTATTGGATGTATTAACAATAAAGCTCAGTGTAATCATTGGCTGCTTAATTGAGGATAAAAGTGTAACATTTGCATATCCCTTTCCCTGGAATTCCCTTTCCCAGGATATGTTGAATAGCTGATAATTATCACCCTCACTCGTTATTATCCTTGTTACAGCAAATATAAAGGATCCCTTTGAATCATTTATTATGACCATCGGATAAAATTTACTTATGCTAATGGAATAATTATAATCTGATATCTTAATGTACTGATTATTCTCCGATATTGAAATACCCGATGGAAGTAGAATTGTCATAACAACGAATAATGTGATCAGCTTCATTTTCTCCTCACCCAGTAAAGAACAAGGACCCCAAGTGCAATGGACCCTATGATCATAAGTGGCTCTATGATGTTTGGTATGTAACTTGACTGGGGCATAACGAATGTTATCGTGTTCTCGCCGGGGGGTACAAGCACACTATAGATTGTAGAATTTGCATTACTCTCGACGGAATAATTTGAATAACTCTTACCGTTCAATAATATACTGTAATTATTTTCATTTCCCTGGAATATGAAAATAAAGTACATGGGTGATCCATTGAAGTTTAAAGTGATTGTGTTTTTTCCCTCAAATGTATGGTTAACAAGAATGAAGTCTGAATATGATGAATCATTCATGAAAACAATACCACCCATCATGGGTGAGGAGATTGTATCCACCATAGGATTTGTTGAATTCAGGCATATTATGAGGGATGAGTTTGATTCTATGCTATGCCCCTGGATATCAAAATTACCTGAATACCTCATAATGAAACTCTCTGAAATAACTCCATTGAATGTTATTGCTTTTGTTATGTTTATGTATTCAGGTATTTCAACACTGTACATTACACCATTAGATTTTATTGAGATTATACCAATGCTGTTTATATCTATGATGGCACCATTACCTTTGAATACAAGTCCATTGTGTGTTTTTTCCCAGGATCCCTGAAGATTATCTGAAAATTCAATCTCATCTATAAGAATTGAATTTCTGAATGTTACATTGAAAATATTTCCATACTGATCATATGATAATGATATATTACCTGAACTATATACCCCATGGTATCCATATGCAATTGGTGATAGGAGCAATAGAACCGCAGGTAAAATTACAATCAATCTCATTACGGATTTCCATTACAATCAGGGTATATTAGATTTTTTGTACAATTTTTTGATGTTAATAAAAAAGATAAAAATTTTATAGTACAAATCAATTAAATGAAATGTGAATTTCATATTCTTCCTTGCATCATTCGTTGCCATATTCTCAATAGTCAATCCTTTTGGTTCAATACCATTCTTCTCCACCATGACGCATTCCTATACGAAGGAGGAGAAGAAAAAAACACTTAAGAAGAGCATACTTGTGGCAACACTTGTTCTCTTTGTCTTCGGTATAGGTGGTAAATACATATTCATGATTTTCAATATAAATGTTGATGTATTCAAGATAGCGGGTGGTATATTCCTTTTCAAGGTAGCATTTGATATGATGCACGGTAAATATACAAGGTCCAGGCTCTCAGAATCTGAAAGGGAGGAGATTGAGGAAAAGGAGGCTGTTGGAATAGTGCCACTCGGTGTACCACTTTTAGCAGGGCCTGGGGCAATCACCACAGTCATCATATATGTTACTGAAAAGAGTGCTACATTTATTGATCAGGTAATGGTTTTTGTATCAATCATATTGGTAATGATAATATCATATTACCTTCTTTACTTCTCCGACATATTTTTCAAGTACCTAGGAAAGACTGGAAATCAGGTGATATCCAGGATCATGGGTCTCATACTTGCTGCCATGTCCATCGAATTCATAGTTGAGGGAATAAAAAGTCTTTTCTGATCACCTTGTGGGATAATTGGGTACCTCCGTAATTATGGTCACATCGTGTGGATGGCTTTCCCTCAGTCCCTCACCTGTCATCCTTATGAATCTTGAATTCTTCCTCAATTCATCAATGTTTGCAGCACCCACATAACCCATACCACTTCTCAGTCCGCCCACGAGCTGGAATATTACACCCTCAAGCTTACCCTTGTATGGTACTGCCCCCTCAACGCCCTCAGGCACATATTTTGCCTCACCTATCCTTCCATACCTGTCCGATATACCCTTCTGAATTACACCCAGCGATCCCATTCCCCTGTATGATTTATATTTTCTTCCACCTATCAGGATCTCCTGACCGGGTGCCTCATCTGTTCCAGCAAGAAGGTTTCCAAGCATAACTGAATTTGCCCCTGCAGCAAGTGCCTTCACTATGTCACCAGAATACCTTATACCTCCATCTGCTATGACAGGAATACCCTGTGGCTCGGCCACCTCCGCCACCTGGGATATGGCCTCCAGCTGGGGGACGCCTACACCTGCCACTATCCTTGTGGTGCATATGGATCCTGGTCCTATACCTACCCTCAGACCGTCAATGTCCAGGGAGATGAGATCCATTGCTGCCTCAGATGTGGCGATATTGCCGGCAACTATGTCCACATCTATTTTCTTCCTCATCTCCTTTATGGATTCAAGAACCTTCATGTTGTGGGCGTGGGCTGTATCTATGACTATTACATCCACACCTTCCCTTTCAAGAATCTCTGCCCTCCTTATGTCAAATGGACCGACAGCCGCACCCACCCTCAGCCTCCCCTCATTGTCCCTTGTTGAGTTTGGATACCTCTGCCTTTTTATTATATCCTTTGCAGTAATGAGACCCTTTAGTTTACCCTCAGAATCCACTATGGGAAGCTTCTCAATTCTGTGGTCCTGCATTATCTGCATGGCCTCTTCCAAACTAATATTATCCCTGCCAGTGATTGGATTCTTTGTCATCACATCCATTACCTTCTTTTCCTTATCCTTCAAAAATCTCACGTCCCTCCCTGTGATTATACCAACGAGTATTCCATTATCAACGACCGGAAGCCCTGCTATCCTCTTCTCCTCCATGAGCTTTATTGCATCACCCACCTTGCTCTCTGGTGATATGGTTATGACATCCCTTATTATGAGGCTCTCCTCCCTTTTTACTGCCCTTACTGCCTGCCTCTGATCCTCTATTGATTGATTCCTGTGTATAATACCTATACCTCCCAGATGCGCCATTCCTATGGCCATCTCTGGGCCAGTAACGGTGTCCATTGGAGAACTAACTATGGGTATATTAATTGAAAGGTGTCTTGTTATTTTTGTCCTTATATCAGTTTCAACAGGATCCACCCTCGTCTTTGAGGGTATAAGGAGTACATCATCAAAGGTAAGTCCTAGTTTTATATTCTGGAATTTTTCTACAAACATATACAAAATAATTATTTTCAATATAAAAATATTTTGGATATTGAGCTTTATAAATATTGAATGAAATTTCAAATAATATTTTACCTTAAATTTCCATAAATATTGTGGGTAAAATTCTTTAATAATGAAAATAATTTCATAGTATGAAAAAAATTATTTTTATTTCGGCAAATTCATTGAGAAGATACGGTGGGGGTGAAAAATGGCTCATAAATATAGGTAACTTACTAAAAGATAGAGAGTATGATGTGAATATTATTGCCCTATCACGTGCTCCAGAGATAAGGATTAGCCTTGAGGATCTTAATAGAAAG
>PNIT01000045.1 GCA_002878135.1 Candidatus Aciduliprofundum sp. | reverse complement strand
TTATTCCCTGAATTTCTCCTTGAGGACATTATGGCCATAGGTATGAATATTATCCCAAGAATAAAGAATACGAGACCCGCCAGAGCCATTACCCCATAGATAATGAGAACATCTATGGAGATGTATGATATGGATGCCCTGGGTGTATAGTTGGAATGAATTATTATGTAATAATTACCAGAATCAATATCATATATTGCCTCATTATCGGTTGTCTCAATTGGAGGTATGCTGGCAACCCTCAGTGATGTTGAATTCATTGATCCAGAGTAGGATGAATTCAGAAGATAGAATTCCACATCTCCATGTGAGAGTATGAGGAGTGATTCATCATTTATTTTAATATCCATTGATTTATAGAAATTACCATCCATCCTTGTCCATATTTTCGTTGATTTTATATCAGATGCTATCACATATGCCCCTGTGGATATGAGAACTATACCTATGATCAGGATTGCGATACCACCCTCTAGGAGTTTATTTTTCATGCAATTTATTTGTATAAATCTTCATATTTCAATCTTTTGTCTTAAAATTTCCTGTGGCTTTCTGAAAAGTTATTATAGCCATGTTTAATTTTAATCATTATGGAAAGGGTAGCAATAGTTGGAATTGGACATTCAAAGTTTGGTAAAAGGATGGATGTTAGCATGAATGAGCTTGCCTGGGAGGCTGTGAGACCCGCACTTGAAGATTCAGGTCTGTCGCAGAAGGACATAGAATTTTACTCCGTTGGAAACCTTGGTTTCTGGAGTGAGGAGCTCCTCCCGGCGGTCACTGTGGGTGAATACTGTGGCCTAAAGGCAGGAAGCCTTAAAACAGAGGCTGCATGTGCCTCTGGAAGTGCAGCATTAAAGGTTGCATACGATTCCGTACTCTCAGGCAATTCAAGGATAGCAATGGCCATAGGTATAGAGAAGATGTACGACTCACCAAATCCTACCATAATAGAGCTGATAGGCAGGGCAGGTAACTACTTCTGGGAGTTTGAGAACTTTGGTCTTACCTTCCCGGGATACTATGCATTGTATGCAACGAGGTATATGCATGATTACAAGGCAAGGGAGGAGGATCTCTGCCTTGCCTCTATAAAGGCACACCATTATGGCTCACTGAATCCCTATGCACAGTTTCAGAAGGAGATAAGCATGGAGGAATGCATAAACTCAAGGTACATAGCATGGCCATTGAAACTCTACGATTCATCACCAATCACGGATGGTGCGGCTGCTGTGATACTTGCCTCCGGGGATATTGCAAAAAGGATAACCGATACCCCAGTATACATAGATGCTCAGGGATATGCCACAGGGAGTGCAAACCTCAGCAGGAGGGAGGATTTTACAGGCCTTGAGGCATCAAGGAGGGCAGCAGAGATCGTTTATAGGAAACTGAAGCTTGATAAACCTGCGGATAGCTTTGACCTGTTCCAGGTACACGATTGTTTTTCCATAGCTGAGATAATGGCATACGAAGACCTTGGAATAGCAAAGAAGGGTAAGGGTGTAGATCTGTTGAGAGAGAATCAGACATACCATGATGGAAAATATCCAGTCAATGTGGATGGTGGTTTAAAGGCAAAGGGTCATCCCATAGGTGCAACTGGCGTAAGTATGGCTGTTGAGGTGACCAAACAGCTAAGGAATGAGGCTGAGAGGGGAAGGCAGGTGGATGTAAGGAAAGGAAGGGCCCTTACACACAACGTTGGTGGAACGGGCCACTATGCCTATGTTACAGCATTCTCAAGGGGTGATTAATATGGATGAAATATTCTTCGATAGAAGAAGCCTTGAGCTCAAGTACCAGATACCCGTGGGAAGGATCTCAGAGTTTTTCAGGGGGCTTGAGAAGGGTAAGATTATGGCAACGAAATGCAAGGACTGCAATGAAATATTTTTCCCACCACAGGTAAACTGCCCCAACTGCCCAGGAAGTGAGGTGGAATGGGTTGAACTTGATGGGGATGCAACACTTGAGACATTCACAGTAATTAATGTTAAGCCAACATCATTCTCAAGGTACCCTGACTACGTTGTGGCCATAGGAAAGATGAAGGAGGGTGT
Organism: Candidatus Aciduliprofundum sp.; assembly: GCA_002878135.1. Classification (GTDB taxonomy): domain Archaea; phylum Thermoplasmatota; class Thermoplasmata; order Thermoplasmatales; family ARK-15; genus ARK-15. The sequence goes on along the minus strand of PNIT01000045.1, from coordinate 2,090 downwards.
AAAGGTACTCTCTTGGCTCAACATCGAAGATCCAAAGAAGATAAGGATTGGCATGAATATAAGACTAAAGGTTGTAAAAAGGGAGGAAGAGTATTACACATACGAATTCTTCGTTGAATGATCATCTTTCAAGGAATTTTCTCATTCCCTCCTTGAAGCTCTCCCTGGTTGAAAGATCTATAAGCTCATTCAGTGAATACCTCAAATCATCACTTAATTTTTTTACATTCACTATCTTTTTAATACTTTTCAGGGCATTTTTATCCAGGTCTTCAATTGACCTTGATATCTCATAGTATATCCTTTCAATCTGTCCTTCTGGTACAACCGTGTCCACTAGGCCAATACCCCTTGCCTCCTCAGCATTCATTGGATCTCCAAAGATTGCATACCTTAAAATTTTCCTACCAAGCATATCTATACCAAGGGTAGTTGCAACTGGAGGTATTGCACCTATCTTTACCTCTGAGAATGAGATTTCAGAAGCAGATGATGAAATAACATAATCGAAGAGCAGGAGCATCTCTGCACCACCACCATATGCATATCCATCCACCAGTGCAATGAGAATCTTATCACTTTTCGCAAGGGACCTGAACGCATCCTCCACGTGTGAAAAGAAGGACATTGATTCCTCCCTGTTTTTCCAGGAATACATCTCCTTGATATCATCCCCTGTGCAAAATGCCCTCCCTTTACCCGAGAAAAATATGCATCTGACATCATCCTCATCAGCCATTGATAGTGCAATTTTGATTGAATCCCATGCCTTCAGGTCAAGGGAATTCATCCTTTCAGGTCTGTTGAATGTGATGAATGCATGGTTCCACCTCCTTTCGTAAGTTAATCCCTGGAGATCCACCTTCCTGTATGGCCATCTATAAAAACCGTATCCATTCTTTATCCCAAATCTTCCCTCATCTAGCATTTTTTCAAGGAGAGGATCAGGTTTTATATTCATTGATTTTAGAATTAAATTCACGTTGTCAATACCATATCCATCTGCCATCTCCAGCAGCCCTGCTGCATAACCCATACCAATCCTCTGACCCCTGTCAACATCTTCAACTGAGGCAATACCATTCCTTATTATCCAAGATGCCTCGTTTATTCCCACGGAGATTATCCTAAGGGGATCTATTCCATAAACATCCCTTTTCCTTATGACCGCCCTGGCATATGATTTACCATATCTGTAGAATCCTTCCCCCACCTTCATACCTATTTTTCCCCTTTCAATCTTCTCCCTGAGGATTCTGTGATCCCCAATTCCAAACCCCCTTGAGTTGAGTTCATTTATCACATTGTACAATACATCTATACCTATGAAATCGAAAAGTTCAAAGAACCCCATTGGAAGCATGAGCCTATATCTTGCAACAGAATCAATATCCTCTATATCCACACCATTCTCGGCCATTGTAAGAACAGTATCAAATATTCTCAGGTTTATCCTGTTAACCACAAAACCTGGTATATCCCTTTTCACAAGGATTGTCTCCATACCTAATGATCTTGAGAATTCCATAGCCTTTTCAATGGTTTCAGTTGATGTATATTCACCTGGTATTATCTCCACAAGGTTAATCAACGTCGGAGGGTTGAAGAAATGCATACCTATTATTCTTTTTCTACCCTTCAGATCCCTGGCTATCTCATCTATGGGTATTGAAGAGGTGTTTGTGGCAAGTATGGAATCAAATCTTTCATCCAGTATCTTGAAGAGTTCTTTCTTAACACTGCTCTTCTCTACCACAGCCTCTATAACAATGTCAATATGCTCCTGAATATTCTCAATGCTTGTTTCAGTCTTAATGGAATTCATTATAATATCAGGTGATAATTTCAACCTACCTTTTCTATGGAGTGACTCAAGGGACCATTTTATCCTTTCAATGGATTTATTCAGTATATCCTGGTTTATGTCAATCAGGAATACCTTATGTCCATTTATTGCACATACTGTTGCAATACCCGCCCCCATGGTACCTGCACCTATTACAATAACATTCTTCATGATGAAAATTAAATGAATGAAAGGATAAAAATTATTTGTGATCTTTAGAATTCAATTGTACATGACATGAAAA
>PNIT01000061.1 GCA_002878135.1 Candidatus Aciduliprofundum sp. | reverse complement strand
TTTAAATTTTAAATATATGTATTTTATCAATTCATTCATGAAAAAATATTTTTCATTGGTATTGATAACAATTCTTTTATTTACCTTTCTATCAATACCCTCAAATGCATCCAATGTGGAACAGAAAACACCAATAAAGCATATAATAAACATATTCTTCGAGAACAATGCATTTGATACAATATTCGGCATATATCCAGATGATCCCCATTCTCTGAACAGGAATATTGTAAAAAATATAACTGTACCTGATAATCTTCTTGGTAAAGGCATATTGCACACACTGAATAAGATTCCGGATGGTAAATACTATGCTGAAAACCCAGTGGAAGGTTACACATCATTCTACCTTGACTGGAACCACGGTAGAATGGATAACTTTATCAATGGAAGTGGACCACAGTCAATGGTCTATTTCACATCAAATCAGTTTGGTCTTGAATGGTCTCTTGCCTCCGAATATGCAATGGGAGACAGATACTTTTCAAATTATATGAGCGAAAGTGCTCCCAACACACTCTACTACCTTGCAGGATTCACACCCGTGATAAACGATTATGGGCCTCCACCATGGATTCAATTCAATGAAACAATATTCGGTGAGCTCTTAAAGTATGGAATACCCTGGGGCATATATGTGGGTGATAGATCAAACGGTACATTCGATTACAGTTCTTACCTTTCCGGATGGGGGAATTACAGGAACCATCTATACTCCTGGGAAAATTTTGTATCACAGGTGAGGAATGGTTCATTGCCCTATGTAAGCTACATATTTACGCAGGATTACATGGATTATGATCAGCATCCACCCAACAATGTTGAGAGGGGTGAGATATGGCTCGCTTACATTGTTTCTGAGATAGAAAGGAGCCCCATCTGGCAATCCTCACTGATCACGATTACGTATGATGAATTTGGTGGGTTCTATGACCATGTTCCACCCCCTTCAATTGATAATGTTCAGCTTGGCATGAGGGTACCATTCATCATCATTTCACCATATGCGAAGGAGAACTATGTTTCACATACTGTAATGACACATACATCCATACTTGCTTTCATAGACTATAACTGGAATCTTCCCGCACTGAATGGATTTGTTGCCCATTCCAACCTGCCCCTGGATATGCTAAATTTCAATTCACCCTACCCCGGAGGCCTGATATCAAGGCCACCGATCCAGTTTCCAAATGGCCTGAATCTATCACTCCATCCCACAAACGTTGAACAAAATTTTTCATCCCTGTTCCCATTTGAGCCTCAGTTCAATCTTTCAGAATTACCCTACCAAAAAGAGGGGAGTTCAAACATCACCCTTTCCTCCCTTGGATTTTCGATCTATAACGAAAATAATGGTGTGATAATGCCATTCTACTATCAACCACTCTTTTTCATCATGCTCCTTATACTGAATGTATCCATAATTGCATACAGGGGTGAAAAACATGGCAAATAGATCCTCCTTCTTCATTCTTGCACTCTATTCCGCATTATTCTCAGTCTTTGCTTCCCTTACCCTCGCATACTCCCTGAATCTCATATACCTGATAGGTGATGAGAGGCAGGAGATATTCCTCTTCTCAGGCCTTTTATTGGGATCCCTTTTCTATTCAATGCTTGGATCAATCAGGTTCAGGGGTATTGTTACCCTGAGCTTAATTTTCTCAATGATATCATATTCGCTTGCATTCTGGATAATTTTTTCAAACTCCATGGTGATCGATAATATATTACTCATGATAACAAGCTTTCTTATCACTTCACCCCTCATGCCTTCAACAGCTTACATTGGAAGGAATCTGGATTCAAAATTAACGACCAGAATATCATTTTCTTTAATTACCTACGTATCATTCGTGATCATCATACTGGCATTTGCAATAGTTTATGTAAAATCCCTTCAGACAATACTTCCTGCGGGAATACTGATATTTGCCATTGTTTCAGTTATAATTTCAATTTTTTTAAGGGGGTGGTGACATGCAGCACAGGTACTACTGTCTCTGGGGTGATGAGGGCAAGAAATTTGAGAGCAATCCATTACTTTTTAAGGAAATTTACAGGGAGCTTGGTGCACCTGAAAGTGAGATATGGGATGGATATTATTCACTGCAGGAATTAAATATTGATGAAAATCTAAGATCCATCCTGAGGAGATGCCTTCCAGATGAGAGGATCTCGTTCGATACTGGCGAAAGGTTCTACCATTCTGTAGGAAGGGGATCCATGGAGTATGCAAGATTGCTTGAAAATGAAAGAATCAGGATAGTTGATGCTGTCATATACCCAAGGGAGGAGGAGATAGAATGTATTTTCAGGGAACTTAAGGATGTTGCTGAGATCATCACCTACGGTGGCGGTACCTCAGTCACCGGGGGTATAATTCCATCCGGGAAAAGGAGATACGCCGTAAGCCTTGATACAAGAAATCTTGATTTTTTCAGGGTGGATGAGAGATCCATGGTGCTTGAGGCGGGTGCTGGCATAAGGGGCCCTGATCTTGAGGATATGCTTGAAAAGAAGGGTCTAACTCTTGGAAACTTCCCTGAATCCTTCCTCTATTCCACTGTAGGGGGATGGATAGCAACAAATGCTGCGGGGCAGGAGTCCAACAGGTATGGAAAGATCAAGGACATGCTTCTAGGTATTAAGATGGTATCACCGGCGGGAACATTCACCGACCATGTTGTTCCAGCTGAATCGGCCTTCTTCAGGGTATCGGATATTGCCACTGGAAGTGAGGGTGCCTTTGGCATAATTACAAGGGCATGGCTAAAATTGCATAAGAGACCGGAGAAGCTTTATTTTCGCTCCTACATGTACAGGGGATTTTCGGAGGGTATTGAGGCGCTGAGAAGGCTTTTCACATCAGGAAGGTCACCGATGGTATCGAGGCTTTCAGATGAAAGGGAGACATTCCTTTCATTGCTCGCCATAAGGGAAAGCCTGGCCACGGGGATTTTTAAATTCTACCTCAAATCAAGGGGTGTGCTAGAGAATGGATCCCTAATGATAATAGTTGATGACAGGAATATATCATTGGATGGTGGCGTATCCCTGGGATCCATGCCATCAAGATACTGGATGAAAACAAGGTACGATAGACCCTATATGTACAATGAACTCCTTAAACATGGCATAGTTGCAGAGACCATAGAGACATCTGTGACCTGGGGGGAGGTGGAGAGGTTGTATTCAAACGTTAAAAAATCCTTCCAGGATGCTCTGAATGATCTCAGGATAAATGGGACAATAATGTGCCATGCGTCCCATGAGTATGTATCAGGCACGGCCCTTTATTTCACTTTCCTTTTCTATGCAGAAAATGAAAGGGAAAGGTACCTGAAAATTCTGAGAAGATCAGTGATGAATAGCATACTTGAATCTGGCGGATCCATTTCACATCACCATGGCATAGGTACATACCTTGGGGATGAATTCATGAAATATAAAGGGAAGCAGTATGAAATGATAAGAATTCTTAAAAATTATCTTGATCCAGATAATATGCTGAATCCGGGTGTTCTTCAATGAGGATGTTTTTTATAATAAATCCTGTTGCAGGCAGGGGAAAAACAGTAAAAAACTGGCAGATATACATGGATAAAATTTTCTCAGATATAGGCAGGCAGGATTTTGCATACACTGAATATCCTGGCCACGCCACTGAACTTGCAAGGTCTGCTGTGAAGGGTGGTTACGATGCAGTAATTTCAGTTGGCGGTGATGGAACATTGAATGAGGTGGTAAACGGCATCGCAGGGAGTGATCTCATACTTTCCATGATTCCACTGGGCACGGGCTCAGATTTTGGTAAAACCATCGGCATAAGAAATCTTGAGGATTTTCTGTCCGCCGTGAAAAGTGGTAGAACTATAATTGCTGACATCCCCCTTGCATATTTCCCTGAAAGAGGTGAGAAAAGGTACTTCATCAACATACTTGAGGTGGGATTTGGAGCTGAGGTGATGAGTTTCGTGAACAGGCACAAAGCCCTGGGAAGATATTCGTTCATCCTTGGAATATTTTCTACACTCTCAAGGATGGAAAAATTCAATCTTTATGCAACATACGATTCTGGTGATATTGAACAGGAGACCATTGAGGCAATAATTGCAAACGGCAGGTATTTCGGGGGCGGCATGCTTGCGTCACCGGGATCAAGCATAGATGATGGTCTCCTTGATGTGCACATACTGAAACCAGTTTCCAGGTTTTCCACAATCTTCCAGCTCAGGCATCTGATATCCGGCA
>PNIT01000036.1 GCA_002878135.1 Candidatus Aciduliprofundum sp. | reverse complement strand
TATTTTTATGAAAACTTTTGGTTCAGAGAAGGCCCACAGTTATTGGAGTATTGATTTAGAGCCGATTGCTGAGATAGAACCCGGGGAAGAGATAATGGTAGAGACAAGGGATTCTTCGGATGGACAGATTGACAAGGATTCCTCCGTTGATAGGATAGAGAGAATGGATTTTTCCAGGGTAAACCCATCCACTGGACCCTTCCTGATATCCGGTGCTGAAAGGGGTGATACCCTACAGGTAAAAATACTCGATATAGAGGACCTAGGCTGGGGATGGACGGCAATAATACCCGGTTTCGGTCTTCTTGCCGGTGATGATTCAATTTCACCCACTGAACTCAACAAACCTGCCCTGAAGATATGGAAATCTAACGGAAAATTCTCGATGGCAAGGTTCGGTGATCTGGAAATAGAGATATTCAACGAACCATTCATAGGAACAATTGGAGTGGCACCTTCTTCCAGGGGGATATTTTCAATCGTTCCACCCAGGGAAAATGGTGGAAACATGGATAACAGGCTCATTGGGTCAGGTTCAACGCTTTACCTTCCAGTTTTTCAAAGAGGTGCCCTGTTTTCTCTGGGGGATGTGCATCTGGCCCAGGGGGATGGTGAGGTATGCGGGACGGCCATAGAGGCGCCTGCCAGGGTAAGGCTTTCATTCTCCTTAATAAAGGGATCTCATCAAAGGCTGCCATACGTTTTATTCAGGAAAAAAGAAACACCTTACAGGGAATTCATATCATTCTCAGGATTTTCAAAAGATATACTTGATGCCTCCAAGATTGCGGTTATAAGGATGGTTAATGCATTCTCCAGGTACATGGATCCATCAGAGGCTTATATGCTTGCAAGTGTTGCGTTGAACCTGAGGATTAGCGAACTCGTTGATATGCCAAATTTCCATGTGAGCGGTGTCATTCCACTTGATATAATAAAGGATGAGGATGTAAGGGAAAAGATAAAAAGGGAAATAATTTAATTTTTTTCAATTCTTAATTCAAGGAATTTCTGGGAATATCTGAGTGCAAATGGTACAAGGAAAAGGGAAATTATGAGGGAATAATCCACTCCTATTACAACACCATCTGCATGGACAAGTGAAGTGGCATTTACAATAAGATAAAGAAGATAAGCAAGTGATGAAAAGGCAAGAAGGATAAGAAATACAGAACGCAATCTTCTATCTCTTGAATTTTCATAAAGGAATGTAAAGGCTGAGATGAAAGCAGCTAGAATCATGAAGAATATTATGCTATATCTTAAGGACAAAAATGGAAGATATTCATTTATTGAATATACGATCAGCGAGGAGAGTAATCCGTATATTGAGAATGCATATATTGTATGGAATATCCTCATTGTATCACCCCCAGATCAACGGTACTGTTGTTTATCCTTGCCGAAAAGCTTACCTTTATAAACTTAACATTGCTTTGCAGGTAGTTCATCTCCGATATTGGAAATTTAAAGATTATCTCCGATGTATAGTTGGTCCCCAGCGGAATTGTTTTGTTGAATATACCTATGACTGTCCCGTTCAGGACCATCTTTGAAATGAGTGTTATATTTCCATGAAGGAATGGTGCTGAACCGAAGTAGAATGGAAAATGAACAAATATATCTGTTGAGTTGTTTGTCACATAATGCCCAGTTATATTGAAGGCTGCAAGCCTCTCCCAGGCGATTGTTACATTGGTATTGAAGAAGAATTTTACTAGGCCATAAGCATATCCCCCATTCACCTTAAGCGAAAGTGTGAGGTTTGTGGAATGAAATATGAGGTAAACAAGCTCTGGTTTTATTAAAAGTTCATTTACATTTATCCTGAAGGAAACATTCAGTGTCTTATTACCCGCGATATCACCGAAGTTTGTTGTATCGCTTGATACCTTTATTGTACTGTTATATAGATCATAGTGCATGGTGAAATCATTTATTGGATATGGACCCCTGTTATTGATGTTCAGATATGTACCTGCGGTAAGATTACCGTTGATGTAGCCGTAATAATTCCCAAGCTCCTTTATTTCAATCTGATGAGCTGGAATAGGGTATATCATCGAGGCAATCAGGATCACTATGATCAAATAGGAAAGAATAATGGTAATCCTGAAAATTGTTTTAATCCTCATATTTCACATTATGATTCAGGGTTAATAAATCTATTTATTGATTTTTATTAAAATTATTATAAAAACAATAATGAAAAATTTAATAGATGAAATTAAAATAATCCACCCATGGAATTGAGAGAAGGAATGGAATTTTCCAAGGAATTCCAGACAGGCATTGAACATTCAGCAAGAAACATAGGATCTGGAGATGTGGAGGTTCTTTCAACACCATCGCTCATACTATTCATTGAGAATACAGCAAGGGAACCATTGGATTCTGCAGTTGGAAATGAGAGGGTAAGCGTTGGAACTCTCATAAACATTAAACATTTCAAGGCCAGCAGGATAGGAGAAAGGGTAACGGTTAGGGTAAGGCTTCTGAGCATTGATGGAAACAGGTATACATTCTGGGCGGATGCATTTTCAAACGGTAAAAAGATAGCTTCGGGTTTACATGAGAGGACCGTGGTGATAAGATCTGAGTTTCTCTCATCCATCAAGTAGATATGCTGAGGGAAACTCTTATACTATTTCAGGGCATTTCATACAGAAGGCAGAAGAACCTGAGACGGGAGGGCATATTCACCTGGGAGGATCTGCTCATAAAGGGTAGTAAATATTTTTCACCCGATAGATGGAGAATAATTGAGGAAGAGATTCTCAATGCTATTGAAAATTATAAATCAAGGAACATTGAATACTTTAAGAACAGGCTGAATAAAAGGGATTATTATTTACTTTTTGAAGATTTCATTGATTTTTCACTTTTCCTTGACATAGAGACAACGGGTATGGATTTATATGGCGAAATAACGGTCATAGGCATTTCCGACCATAGGAAAAATTACAGGGCCTTTGTCAATGGTATTGATTTGGATGAAAATTTAATTGCTGATACCATAAAGAATTACAAAATACTTGTTACATTTTATGGTTCAAGGTTTGATATTCCTTTTATTTCGCGTAAATTTCCATACCTTGGTGATATCCTTAAAAGGATGGTACATATTGATTTATGTTTTTTGGGAAGAAGGGTAGGCTTCAGGGGAGGGCTCAAATCCATAGAAAGACAGGTGGGCCTGGAAAGGGACAGCCATATTCAGGGTCTAACAGGATTTGATGCTGTGAGGCTGTGGAATGAATACCTTTCAGGGAAAAAGGAATCCCTGGATACACTTATAGAGTATAACAGAAGGGATGTTATTAACCTCGTTGACCTTTTTGAGATTGAGATAGAACTTATGAGACAGTTCTATCTCTGAAAGTCATCAAGATTTTTCTCTCTTTTCTCTTTAAAACTTATCCCCAGGATATCAGGATCAAGTACATGGAACCCTTGGGAAATGAAAGCACCATCAAACCTGTGATCAGGTGAAATCAGTATAACAGGAAAGATGTTCCTGAAAGGAAATTGCTGTCCTGTCTTCCTCCTCCATTCCCTGGAATTCAAATTTTCAAGGCACTCCCTGTATATCTGGAGCTGCCTGAGCGTCTCACCGAAGCTCTTTATGTGGCTTTTTATTTCAACTGCAAACTTAAGTGTTACATCCCTTTTCAGATTATGAAATGTAAAATTTACAAGGAAATTTATGGATATTACAGCATCAGGAAATGCTATCTTGCATAATCTTGGCTCCCCCATGATACTTGAGTTTTTATATGTAATATCGTAACCAGATCCCCTCAGTCTGGCAACTATAAAATCCACTATTATATGGTAATTTTCAAGAAGAAGGATGTTAATATTGTCGTGAATACTGTTGAAATCATCGGTGTCCGAGAACCTTATACCCTTCATTTTGAAAAAGAAAACAATGATAATATTTTATATTTTCTTGAAAGTGACCTTGTATAATTCCTTTATTTTATGAATTCTGCTCACCCTATTCTCTCCTTTTTTAAGTTTTTATGAATAAAATTAATTCATGAGGTAGTAAAATTCTAAATATTTAAAAACAGAATTTGAGAATTCACAGAAAATTATGAAAAATTAATTTTTTTAATATGATTTTTAGTGTGCTTGGAAAGGGAAAATTTTTATCTGATAGATTTTTTACAATAACATGAAGATTGAAAGAAGTCTACTCATTATAATATTATTCATTCAGGTACTTCTCCTAATGTTACAGTTCACCATAGGGATGTGGATCAACCTTTTCGCACCCATGAACATTGCTACTCCACCGCACCACATGTTCATGATGTACATCTTTTTCCAGATACCCCTGCTGATGTCACACTTTATGCTGGGTAT
>PNIT01000137.1 GCA_002878135.1 Candidatus Aciduliprofundum sp. | reverse complement strand
CCTTTTCAAAACTCAACCTTTTCTGTACCATTATAACACCTAAAACCTTAAACAAATTTTTTTATAAAAATGTATCGAGTTCCATCCTTTAAAAAAATGGAAAATTTTTCAAATAGATAGTTTTAAATATACTATTTTTCTTAAACTTAATATGAGTTCTGAAAATCAACCAAAAGTTAGTGATGAACAGAAAGTGCAGGTATTTGTCAGAAAATCATCAGGTCTTGTAAGGCCTGTGGGTGGCTGGGAGACACTTTTTGCAACCTTCATGCTAGTGACAGGTGGTGTACCTATCTTTCTCATAAGTCTACTTTATCTGGCACCAGGAGCAAACTGGAATCTTGCCTATCTTCTTATGTTCATACCTTCCCTCAGCCTTGCATCTGTGTACACACTTTTCGGCATATCAATGCCAAGATCAGGTGGCGATTATGTTTTCGTAAGCAGGGGTTTACATCCATTCGTTGGTTTCGTGAATTCATTCGTTCTATTCTTCGCATTTGTTTTTTCAATTGGTGTATATGCATACTTTGGTGCACAGTACATTGTCTATGCCCTGAGCACCTGGGCCTTCATACTAAATTCAAATTCACTCATGGACTTGGCCTCAGCCTTATCAACTTCAACATCCCTGTTAATAAGCGGTGCATTGATCATAATAATATTCCTTCTCCTGCTGACATTCACAAGCACAAGAACAGCTTTCAGGATAATATTCTGGACAGGAGTAATAATACTTGCTTCGACCATAATATACTTTGCAATAAATGCAACAATTACACAGCAGGCATTTTCTACCGCCTTCGACAAATATGCTGGTAGTGGAGCTTACCAGGGTGTTATAAATTCTGCCATATCAAATGGTCTTACATTCTCCAGTGGCTGGTCAGCAATGATGCTTGCCCTGCCCATTGCTTGGTATGCATTTACATGGTATACATTGCCTGCGAACTGGTCCGGGGAGATGAGACAGGTAAAAAAGAGCCTTCCCATAGGTATAATAGGATCGCTTGTAATGATTCTCATCTATTATCTTGTATTCTACAATGTCAGTTTTTATGCATTTGGTGAAAAATTTCTTACAGCCTGGTCCTATAACTATGCAAACGGTTTCTCACTTCCTTTCTCATACATAGGAACCTACACTCCATTCTTTGTTTCACTTGTCTATCCTAATCCTGTCATACCCTTACTGGCACTCCTTGTATTCTGGCTTCCGGATGTCCTATTTTTCATACCCACCATGGTGGCAGCCACAAGGTATCTATTTGCATGGTCATTTGATAGGATGGCTCCAGAGATATTCACAGTTGTAAACCCGAGGACCAAGGTTCCAGTGATTTCAACGATTACCGTTGGTTTACTTTCCGTGGCTGGACTTTTTGCATATGTTTACATACCTCAGGTAGCCATACTTGATATAGTTCCTCTCTTCGAATTTGGTTATCTCATCCCAGCTTTGACGGCAATACTTATTCCTTTCATTAAAAAGGATATGTACAACAATGCCTTCGTTGTAAAGAGGAAGGTACTAGGGATACCTGTGATCACCTGGCTAGGGGCAATCTCATTCGCCGGTATCATATACGGTATCATGGGTCTGTGGAATTCATATCTTATGCCAATAGATCTGACAACGCTTGTAACCATAGCTGGTGTTTATGTTCTTGGTGCATTGATATTCATAATAATGTACATAGTGAACAAGAGAAAGGGAATAAACGTACTTTATGCCTTCAAGGAGGTCCCCCCAGAATAAAATTTTTATACTTCCTTTTTTAAAAGGTGATTGATATGGGTTTATTTAAGGATACAACATTCAGGATATTCTTTGCAACGGATATTCATGGATCAGAGATAGTATGGAAAAAATTTCTCAATTCAATAAAGGTATACAATGCACATCTCCTTATTTTTGGTGGCGATATAACAGGAAAGGCAATAGTGCCAATAGTGAAGAATGATACAGGCTATGTTTCCACAATATATGGCAATGAAACAAAGTTAAGAAATGATAATGAGCTGAAGGATTTCATCCAGCTTCAGAAAAACAAGGGTTTTTATCCAATCGTTCTTGGAAAGGAAGAATATGCTGAGATGCAGAATAATGAGAAACTGAGAGAGGAAAAATTCAAGGAGCTTATGCTGGAAAGATTGGAACAATGGCTTAACCTCGCGGAGGAAAGACTTAAGGGTACAGGGGTAAAACTGCTCTGGGAACCAGGAAACGATGACCCTCTGGAGATAGATACAAGATTTAAGGATTCTGAAAATGTCATTAATATGGCTGAAAAGGTAATAGAGATAAATAATTTTTATATAGTAGGCCTGAGTTATGCAAACACAACACCCTGGAATCTTCCAAGGGATGCTCCTGAGGAGAAGATAGATGAAATAATAAAAAATACACTGAGATCAAAGGGGCTCGACAGCACATCCAGGGACAACAGGGATGTTATATTCGCTTTCCATCCTCCTCCCTATGGAACAAACCTAGATCTTGCACCAAAGGTTCTTGAAAACTTTACCTATGCCAAGGTGGGAGGACAGCCAGACTTCATCAATGTTGGTAGCAAAAGTGTAAGGAAAGCAATTGAAGAATATCAGCCTCTACTTGGTCTTCATGGCCATATTCATGAGAGCAGGGGAGTTGAAAAAATAAAAAATACAGTATGCGTGAACCCTGGCAGTGAATATCAGGAGGCTATACTCCATGGAGCTCTGATAAACCTGGATGGAAAAAGGGTAAAAGGATATGTTCTAACTACAGGTTAAAAAAAATTTAGATTGCCTCTTCAACGGCAATCTCAGATTTTATATTTTTAAGGGATTTTGATATCTGTTTAAATGCCTCTATATGCTTCTCTATATCCTCCTTTGTATGCACTATGGATACTGTCCACTGCTCATCTGGTCCAGGAGCTGCAGGTATTACACCTTTAAGCATCATAGCAAAGAGGAACTCGTACCATAGGCTAACATTGGTCTTAAGGAAATCACGCCAGTTCTTTACCTCATTTACCCCAAAATAGAGTGATCCGCTCAGTGCCCAGTTCTTAACATTCATGGGTATCTTGAAATCTGAAATTATATCAAGATATCCCTTTGCAAGATCCTTACTCATCCTCTCAGCCTTCTTTATCTCACTTTCCAGGAATATCTCCTCAAGAACGATTATAGCGGCATCAACTGAGACCGGATTAGAATTGAATGTCCCCGCGTGTGATGTCTTTCCTGGGCCCAGAACAGAGAGTATCTCCTTTTTACCACCCACAACAGATATGGGAAGACCACCTGCCATTGCCTTTCCAAGTGTCATGAGATCAGGCTTAACACCGTAGTATGCAGATGCGCCCCCATAATATTTTGAACCTGTCTTCACCTCATCGAATATGAGCACTATCCCATATTCATCGGCAATCCTTCTAAGGCCCTCAAGAAACCCCTTAACTGGTTCAACTAGGCCCATGTTCATTGGAACTGGTTCCAGTATTATGGCTGCAATATCACTTGGATTTTTTGAAACAATATCCTCAACGGCCTCAATATCATTGAAGGGTGCTATAACAACATCATTAACTATGGATGGACTTATTCCAGGTCCAGCAAGTACCGGCATTGGCCTCCTATAATAACCACCCTTGCCCTTTGCCGGCTTGATGCTTACAGCAAGTGCATCATGGGAACCATGATAGCATCCCTCGAACTTTAGTATCTTTGGCCTACCAGTATATGCCCTTGCCATTCTCACGGCGGTCTGTGTGGCATCGGCACCATTCATTGAAAACCTTACCATATCAAGGCCGTATATCTTGTTGATTAATTTTGCAAGCCTGTAAGAGTTTTCATATTCAAAACCAAGTATAGTACCATTCTCAATCCTTTCCTTCAGTTTTTCAACAAGTACAGGGTGTGAATGACCTATGGTAAGTGCACCGAATGCCATATTAAAATCTATGTACTCATTTCCATCAGCATCATAAAGTCTAGTCCCTTTTCCCCCTTTGAAGTATATGGGGTATGGGTCCAGTGCCCTGTAATTGCTATGAACCCCGTAGGGTGTTAATTCCCTTGCCTTCTCAAATATCTCCTTCGATTTCCTTGTTCTCTTTTCCAGCTCATCCAAAACCTTCTTTGATACCATGTTTTATTTGATTCGAAATGCCATATATATAATTTATGGTATTTTAGATAACATAATGAAAAATAGGTTAGCTGCAAGTATGGATGTTATATCTGAAACATCGTAAGGTGGTGATACCTCAACTATATCACCACCCATGAAATTATTGAACTCCAGACCCCTCAGCAGTTCCATTAATTCGTATGAGCTAAGACCTCCTGGTTCTGGAACTCCTGTACCTGGGGCAAACGCCGGATCTACAACATCTATATCTATGGTAATGTAGAATTTTTCTTCACATATTATCTCATTTATTTCTTCGGCC
>PNIT01000105.1 GCA_002878135.1 Candidatus Aciduliprofundum sp. | reverse complement strand
TCAGAAATATATTGTAATGTTCTTCGAGATAATCAAGGTCAATCATTTATGATTAACTTGAATTATTTACCTTCATGATCACCATATTCCCGCGCACAGTAAACTACCTCAATGTTTTTAGATTCAACATAGATGACTGAAACCTCTAATACTTTTATTACGTAATAAAATATCCCCTGAATTCATTTTTATAATCTCTGAACTATTTTTATAATTTTCACTAATGATTGTTAACGGGCTCGGCGGGATTTGAACCCGCGATCCCTGGCTTAGAAGGCCAGTGCCTTGTCCAATCTAGGCCACGAGCCCTTACCAGCCCCTTTCCTGCAATCTCTGTTCCTGTGGTAGCGTTGAAACATCCGTGCCCTTCATACCTGAAAGTCCCTTGGAAACCTCCGCCACCACCTCTGGCTCATTGTAATGAAGGACAGCCTCAACTATAGCCTTCCCCATCTCAACAGGATTCGGGGATTTGAATATTCCTGAGCCAACGAAAACACCATCAGCACCCATCTGCATCATAAGTGCAGCATCCGCAGGTGTTGCAATACCTCCAGCTGCGAAGTTCACCACAGGCAGTCTTCCAAGTTTCCTTATCTCAAGCAGCTCACTGTAAAGACCATCTATTATATCATTCAGTGTGTACTTTGAGTAGATGATCTCATTCTTCCCTATCCTTGGTTCCTCACCGTTGATCTCCTTAATCTGTTTCAGGAGTTCAACGTAGCTTGAGGCATACTTTTCAGCGATGGCATAGATCTCATCATCTGTTCTATCCCTGAGCTCCTCTATTGCCCTGTTGACAAGATGCATATGCCTTACCGCCTCTATCACATTTCCAGTTCCAGCCTCCCCCTTTGTCCTTATCATTGCTGCACCTTCCCAGATCCTTCTCACCGCCTCACCAAGGTTCCTTGCACCACATACGAATGGTACTATGAATTCCCTCTTATCAATGTGGAAGAATGGATCTGCGGGTGTAAGAACCTCACTCTCATCTATCATATCCACCTGGAGCGCCTCCAGTGCCCTAGCCTCTGCAACGTGGCCTATCCTCACCTTCGCCATTACAGGTATTGAAACTGCATCCATTATCTCCTGTATCTTGTTGGGATCTGCCATCCTTGCTACTCCTCCTGCGGCCCTTATATCCGCAGGAACCTTTTCCAGTGCCATAACAGCAACGGCACCTGCTTCCTCCGCTATCTTTGCCTGTTCAGCATTAACAACATCCATTATTACACCGCCCTTCTGCATCTTGGCAAATCCCCTCTTTATCAGTTCTGTACCGAACCTTACCTTCTCAAGTTCCACGGGCATACCCATCACCTTCACATTCTCCATTACCTTATTTTATTTAACCATTACGAAATTCTAATGGAAAAATTGAATGTATTGTTTGGTATATTCATTTTTAAAAATTCCCTCAGCCTTATTATCTCCGCATCAGGTATCAATTCCCCCAGACCTGGCAGGTGCGCATCCCCTGAAAATATCAGAACATTTCCATACTTCTTCTCCATATCAATTATCCTGGATGCCATATTCCTGTTCCTTTCCACAAGAAGATATTCATGGAGCATGGGATACCTCTTTCTGAATTTTTCAATCATGAGATCCTCATTATCCAGCAATTCATCTATGGTAAACCTCCTGGAGAATGGTAGTGAGAATAGAGTATCAATAATTATGCGGACCTTCTCCTTCACTGGTATGCCTTTTATTTTTACATATATTTCCTCTATATCATCATCTATAAGTACCACGGGTATCTGGTTCATGGTGGCCTTCCTGTAGGCTGCGAGCATCTCACCCCCGGGTATTATGTTGCTTGACATTGCTATCCTCCTCTGCAGCGAAGAAAGTATACCTGCGATGGACAATCTATTCTCATATTCGCCTCTGATGAGAGAATCTAGTCTTTTACCATCCAGTTCTATGCCCACAGCTGATGGGGCATAGTAATCTATGGCAGCATACACCTTCGATGTGATATCAATTACATGAATTATTCCTATTATCCTTATCATCCAGATTCCATGAGTAAAAAAGCTTATTTATGCTTTTTTTAATGGAGCCACAATGGAAAGGATCTCTACCGGGGTTTCCACACTGGACACGATGCTGAAGGGTGGCTATGAGGTAGGTGCCATCACCCTGCTGTATGGTGGCCCCGGTACTGGTAAGACAAACCTTGCGCTGTGCTTTTCAGTAAACCTGGCAAAGAATAATGATTTCGTCATATTCATAGATACTGAATCCATCTCCCCTGAGAGGCTTCATTCCTTCACAGGGGGCAGGAGGGAGATTGCATCCAGGATTCTCTTCTACAGGGTGAGGAGCTTTGATGAACAGGAGGATGCAATTAAAAAATCCTATGCACTCCTTGCAAGGAACTTAAGGATAAGGGCCATAGTCATAGATTCATTCACGGAGTTCTACAACCTTGATATGGGTCATATGAATTCACTTGCTAGCCTCTCAAAGCAGCTCGGTATACTTGAGGCTCTGGCTAAGGATTATTCACTCTCTGTACTTCTCACCTCACGGGTTTACTACAGCTTCAGGGAGGGGAAAATTAAGAATGTGGCAGGATACTACATGAATCCTGCCATAAGGACCATAATAAGGCTTGAAAGGATAGATGATCTTTGGAAGGCGGTGCTTGAAAAACACAGGACCCTTGTTCCTGGAAAGGAGGCTTTCTTCAAGATTTCATCAGATTCCGTAACTGGCGTAGAATAATTTTTTAATGCATTATACATGCAAGGCACCATGAAGAGGGTAAAGGATATCGATGTTAATTCAAAAACGAGCCTCAGGGAACTTGTTGAATCATTTGGTGAAGCGGGTGGATTTACGGCAAAGAAGGTCTATGATGCTGCAAGGATGCTTGAAAGGATGGAGAAGGAAAAGGAGATAACAAGGATAATTTCCTTTCCCGCTGACATAATATCCACAGGAACAAGGGGAATAATAAGGAGGTTTGTGCAGGAGAAGAAGTTCGATCTTGTGATCACCACATGCGGAACACTTGACCATGACTTGGCCAGATCTTTCAGCTCATACTACCACGGTGATTTTGAGATGGATGATGTTGAGCTGGCAAAGAAGGGTATATACAGGCTAGGGAATGTGATCATACCCAGGGACAACTATGGAAGGATAATTGAAGAGAAGATGAATGAATTCCTTGAGAATATTGAAAAGAGGGAATGGAGTACCTATGAACTCATATGGGAGCTTGGAAGATTCATAAATAAAAAGGATTCAATACTCTACTGGGCCTACGTGAACAGGATACCTGTGATAGTCCCCGGTATAACTGATGGTGCGGTTGGATCACAGCTCTGGAGCCACTGGGAGATTAACAAGGAATTCAGGATAAACATATTCCTTGATGAACATCTGCTCTCAGATGTTGTCTTTACTGCAAAAAAGGCGGGAGCGCTCATGATAGGTGGAGGTATCTCAAAGCACCACACAATATGGTGGAACCAGTTCAGGGGTGGACTAGATTATGCAGTATACATTACAACAGCCGTTGAATACGATGGTTCACTCTCTGGAGCAAGAACAAGGGAGGCAATCTCCTGGGGAAAAATAAAGCCAAGGGCAAACCACATTACGGTGGAGGGTGACGCAACAGTATTACTTCCTCTGATCTCCTCTTTTATAATTTAAAAAATTCAGAGGAGGCTCATCTCCTCTACCTCTATCTCCCCTACTCCCTTTACGCCCTTTATCTTCTGTTCTACCCTGTCTGAGGCACCGCTCTCATCCTTTACAGAAACGAACATGAGGATTGCATTAAGGCCGAAGGCAATTGGCTTTATCTGTACACCCTTCACATTGCATATGCCCCTTATCTCCTCCTCAATCCTCTTGCTGAGGTCATTCACATCTAATTCAACATCCTCAGGAAGTATCTTATAAACTATTCCTACCTCTCCCATCCATACCACCTATGGACCCTCAAAGCCGCATTTTGGACATTTATATTTAACGCCCATCTCCCTGCAGCTCCTGCATCTACCTATGGTATACTCACCACAGTTTGGGCATTTAAATATTACCGAACCTTCCTCATTGAGACCTTTACCGCATGATATGCAGAATTCTACCTCCATTCTTTCACCTTTAAAACAGGAATGTAATATTTTATAAATATTTTTCCGGAAGAACTATGATAAAGGCACTAAAATGTTGTCCACAGATTCTCGGATATCCCATTTACCTGAAGACCACCCCTGAGCTTTTCCACAATTGGTCTTGCGATTTCCCATTCCTCCTCAGTCAGTGGTGTTGCACCTGTCCTGTTTACAATCTCCCTTATGATTCCCTTTATTCTTCTTCCCCCTTCCGCAGTTTTGGGCACCACAAGCCATATGTCGTAGAGTCAGCTACTCCTCGCTAAAGCTTCGGAGCTTGTTGCTGGTCTCCTGCTCC
>PNIT01000129.1 GCA_002878135.1 Candidatus Aciduliprofundum sp. | reverse complement strand
TTTTTCCAGAAAATTTTATAAAGAAACACTCATGAGGGGCATCTATGATAATAGCATTACCCCTGGAGGAAAACATGGGAGAGAAATCAAGGATTTCACCTCACTTCGGCAGGTCAGGATATTTTGCCTTCGTTGAGGTGGAGGGAAAGGAGATAAAATCATTCAGGATAGTTGAAAATCCATTCAGGGAACATGGTGTTGGTGATCTCCCGGAATTCATAAAAAAGCAGGGAGCGGAGATGCTCATCGCCTATGGAATGGGTGAGAGGGCAATAGAATTTTTCAATTCATATGGTATCAGGGTCATACTCGGTGTGGAGGGTAATTTTCTTTCCGCTGTAAGGGATTTTCTCAGCGGAAGGATTGAAGAGGATTATTCATGGAGGGAGAGCCAGGAATTCGGTCACCATGACTGAGATCAGGAAGAATATCATTGAGGGGATGGAGTATGATGAGGAGGGTTTCAGGCAGTCCACACCTCCAGAGATAGCCGAATACAAGGCAAGAAGACTTTCTGGATCATCAATAGCGGACCTGGGAAGTGGCATAGGCGTACAGACCATCTATTTTTCAAAATATTTTCAGGAGGTAGTTTCCGTAGAGAGGGATAAGGAGAGGTACAGGATCCAGGATAGGAATATTAAAAAGCTTGGCATAGGGAATGTAAGGCTGTACCAAGGTGATGTTTTCAACAGATCCTTTTTTGATGCAATATCATCGTGTGAGATCATATTCTCTGATCCCTCAAGGCCCATCAGGGGGAACAGCTGGTCCCTTGATCTACTCTCACCATCACCCATGAGGGTCACTGAATTCTTTTCCAAAAATGACAAATTCTCTTTTGACATACCTGTACAGATATCCATGGATAGATTGCCCAATGATTTTGAGAAGGAGTACATATCCCTTGATGGGGAGATAAAGAGGCTCTCCATATATTCTCCTTCCTTAAAAAGATATGAAAGGAGTGCACTTCTTCTCCCAGAAAATCTCAGGATAGAGTACAATCCCGGGATAGAAAGGCATGTTCCATACAAAGATAGCATGGGAAATTACCTCTATGAGATAGATCCAGCAATATCCTATGCCGATCTTCTACCTGAGCTTTTTTCAAGATTTAGGGACATGTGGCTCTTCATAGGTGAGAAAAAGAGGATGATCGCCTCATCAGAGAATTTTTACAGGGATCCCCTCATGAAGAATACCTATGTTGTTTCATTCAGGGCAAAGAGCCTTAGGGAGGTGAAGATTAAACTGATGGAAAACTCGGCCAGAAAGGTCTTCCTCAGGTACAGCGTCAGGCCAAACGATTACTACAGGATAAAGCGTGAAATTGAAAAAAATCTTGAAGGTGAGAACGATTTTTATATATTCAAAAAAGGGGAGGATTTCATAGGTGCTATAAAGCTAAGGCTCTGATCCCATCACGCAGGTATCTCCTCTATTACCTCAGAATATAGATCCTCCCCATTCATTTCAGAAAGCATTTCCAAGATATCCATGGCAATGTCAGAATATTTCTCATCCAGAAGTAGTTCCTCCAGATCGTACAGAGTATGGTTCTTCATCCATTCCCTCACTCCTTTAGGCATTCTCATATCTTTCACCTCTTGTATGACAATTGTCATATAAGAATCGGACATATATAAACTTTTCTCACAGATTACCCCTGCAGAGATTCTTCAATCTTTCATAATCCTCCTGTGTATTAACGTTAAAAAATGCGTTTGGGGGCAGATCCTCAGCTGGAAAATATATCCTCGGTATCCTCTCTATGAATCTATTAATGGATCTTCCCTCAGGTTCATAATTTATGCAGGAAGTGGAATACAGTGAATGCAATGGCTCCATATAACCATTCCTCCATCTTGGGACAACAGAGAGCTGCTCAGGATATGAAAGTAGAGGTAAAATGGATGATCTGTTTGCAAGGGGCATGTCACCCCCAAGAACAAATACATTCTCCCCATACCTCCTTATTGCATCAAATATTAAAGGTAAAACGCCCTCAAGCCTCTCATCCCTGATCACTTCCGCATTTTTCACCCTTATATCTGCATGTGAATAAACAATGATCCTTGAGAATGCTCCTGTTTCCT
The DNA here is from genome assembly GCA_002878135.1 of Candidatus Aciduliprofundum sp. Taxonomy (GTDB): domain Archaea; phylum Thermoplasmatota; class Thermoplasmata; order Thermoplasmatales; family ARK-15; genus ARK-15. Next base: position 2,433 of record PNIT01000129.1, on the reverse strand, counting down.
CCAGGTTATCTATGACAGCATCTATTATCCTCTTACCGCAAAATTCAAGGAAATGCTTGTTCTTCAGCCTCTTTGAATTACCGACGGGAACAAGTGCTATTACCATCCCATCCCTTTATTAATTTTTAAGGTGAAAATCTCTTCTCTATCTCATCTGGCCTCAGAATACCATATTCAGTTATGAAGCCCTCCACATAATCTGGAGGTGTTACATCGAAGGCGGGGTTGTATGCCTCCACACCATCGGGTGCAATCCTGCATTTTCCCGCATAGAGAACCTCATCCTGGGACCTTTCCTCTATGGGTATCATATCCTCATTCCTGATGCCCCTGTCAATGGTTGAAAAAGGAGCTGCAACATAGAAAGGTATGCCGTGGGTCTTTGCAAGAACAGCCTTCTCATATGTACCTATCTTGTTTGCAAAACCACCGTTGAGTGCTATCCTGTCAGCACCCACAATGATGAGATCAACCTCACCCCTCTTCATGAGCAATCCAGCGGCGTTATCAGCAATTATTTTGTGCCTTATTCCCTCATTCTTTAGCTCCCATGATGTGAGCTTTGCACCCTGGAGCCTTGGCCTTGTCTCATCCACCCAGACAAATATGTCCTTACCCTCCCTCTTTGCCATCCTCATGGGTGCAAGTGCAGTTCCCCAGTCAAGGACAGCGAGTGCACCCGCATTGCAGTGCGTGAGTATCCTTGATCCATTTTTAATGAGCTTGTTTCCATACTCACCTATCTTCCTTGACCTCTCAACAATATCATTTGCATAATCCTCAGCTGCCCTTATTGGATCATCTCCCCTCTCTATTCTATCCATCATGTATCTTATGGCATAGAATAGATCGTAGGCTGTGGGCCTTGTCTTTGAAAGTATATCTGCCACCCTTTTCAAATCCCTGCCCTGCATATATGCCTGGGCTATTCCATAGGCCGCAGAAACACCTATTGCGGGCGCTCCCCTTACCACCATATCCTTTATGGCGAATGCCACATCATTGTAATCCCTTGCCTGGAATATCTCAATCCTTTCTGGAAGGACCCTCTGATCTATGAATTTTATAATTTCACCCTCCATCCAGAGGGCTCTCATCTCCCTTGTTTCTCCATTGACCGTTACCTTCATATTCTTCACCTTCTATTATTAATGGCATCATTCTATTTTATTTTTTAGTGATAAATTATATCTATTATGAAGTCTCTTGTCTTTTCATGGATACATTCATGGTCATAACAATAGTCTCTTTCATAATCTTTGCAGGATACCTTGGAGATCTTGCATTCCTGAAGTTCAGGTTCCCTGATATTCTGATACTCATCCTCATAGGCTATCTTATAGCATCATTCCTTAAATTGAATGTGAATACAATACTTTACACATACCTACCCCTTGCAGCCACAATATCACTTATAATAATATTATTCGAGGGGGGCGTCAGCCTGAAGGTATCAATGATCAGGGATGTTTTAAAAAAATCCTCATTAATGGCACTGGGTTATTACATCATTACATTCCTCATGATCATCATACTATTACATCTTTTTTCCACCATGAGCATATCAATCTCGGTACTCTACGCATCAATACTTTCAGCACCGAGCGTAGCAATAGTAATACCCCTCATAAACAGGTCAGGAATAGAAGAAAAGAGGAGGCACCTCTACATAGTGTATGTTACCATACTGGACCTATTATCCATAGTAGTTACAATATCATTCCTTAACTATTTTCCAATCTCTGGTGCAGCATTTTTACCCGTGATAGTATCACTGCTAACAAACATATTTGCCCAGAGCTTCTTTGGATTCCTCGCTGGTATATTCTGGATAGAGCTCCTCAGGAAGATAGAGAGGGTGGAGCTCAGCTACATGCTAACACTTGGATTCCTCTTCGCAATCTATGCGGTCTCAGATATATTGTGGAGCAACGGTATGATCACATCAATAGTTTTCGGAATAGTTCTGGGAAATAATTCATCCTTCAGGAGATTGCTCCAGCTCAGGGAATACACAATAGATGAGAACATATTCAGGTTCAACAGGGAGGTGGTGTTCTTCATGAGAACTGCAATATTCGTTGCCATTGGATCAGTACTCACATTCTCACTGAATATTGAGATGATCACCGTAATAATATCAATTGTTATGATAATCTATATATCACAGGCCTTCATAAGCAAGATCTTCGAGGGAAAAACATTTGACAGGTACACAAATTACATAATGCCCAGGGGATTGACACAGATAGTTCTTGGTATACTCACAATAACATCGGTTGCCTCCGTTGGCATAGTTTTCATACAGTACATATCCTATGTTGTGATAATAACAAACATAATATCTGCAATTATAATCTACATTAAAAAATAATTATTTTAATCTGAGATCCTCGTATGCACTTAGTGCTGCTACAGCCCCCTGTCCCGCAG
>PNIT01000106.1 GCA_002878135.1 Candidatus Aciduliprofundum sp. | reverse complement strand
GTAGGGTGCATACAGCTATGGTAAGTGCGCCGAGCTCCTTTGCAATCCTTGCAACGACGGGTGCAGAACCAGTACCAGTTCCACCACCAAGACCGCAGGTGATGAATACTATGTGTGATCCCTGTAATACCTCCCTTATTTTATCCTCCGCCTCCTTTGCAGATTCCTCACCCACCTGTGGAAGTGCTCCTGCACCAAGACCCCTTGTTGTCCTCTTTCCAAGAAGAATCTTCCTCTGTGCCTTCGTTATAAGAAGATGCTGTGCGTCAGTATTTGCTGCAATGAGGTCAGCACCAATTACACCCTCTTCCATCAGCCTGTTAATTGTGTTTGATCCCCCACCACCACAACCTATGATCCTTATTACCGTTTTAAGACTTTTTAAAAGTTCTTCAAGCTCCTTATCCTCTTCAGTTTTTGGCTGTTCATTTGAAAAACCCTTTTCTGTATTTATACCTGGATATTTTGAGAGTGCATCCTTAAGAAATGATTTCATAATATCACCTTAAAAAGGTTAATGAAAATCGCAATATATAATTATTACGAATTTTTTAGCTCATCAATAATATTAGATTTTTTTTAAAAAAAATTATTAAATTTTTATATATAAATTTAGGAATGGAAAAGCTAAAATATAACATGCCTCCTTTATTATGAGGGTGAGAATATGTGGAACGGTCCGCTGGAAAGAATTGATGAATACAGATGGAAAATACCCAAATCCTACAAGAAGGGAATGAGGGTAGATGGCATAATAATTGCATCAGAACATATGATACAGGACATTAAAAAGGATAATGCGCCTGAGCAGGTAGCCAACGTTGCAACACTACCAGGTATAATTAGGGCATCATATGCAATGCCCGATATACACTGGGGTTATGGTTTCCCAATAGGTGGTGTTGCCGCATTCGATTACGATGAGGGTATAATATCACCAGGTGGTGTGGGTTATGATATTAACTGCGGTGTAAAAATGCTCAGAACAGACCTTACCATAAAGGATGTACAGCCAAGGATAAAGGAGTTAATAGATGCCATATTTGTGGAGGTGCCCAGCGGTGTTGGATCGGAGGGAAAGATAAAACTCAACAGGAATGAATTAAATAATGTCTTGAATGAGGGTGCAGAATGGGCAATCAAGAATGGCTATGGCTGGGAGGAGGACCTTGAGAGGATAGAGGAGAACGGAAGAATAAAATTCGCTGATGCATCAAAGGTATCTGAGAAGGCAAAATCAAGGGGGGCACCACAGCTTGGCTCACTAGGTGCTGGAAACCATTTCCTTGAGGTTCAGGTGGTTGATAAAATCTATATTCCTGAGATTGCCAAAAAATTTGGCATATTCCAAGAAGGACAGATAACAGTGATGATACATACGGGCTCAAGGGGTCTGGGCCATCAGGTGGCCACTGATTACATAGAGGTGATGGAATCGGCATCTAAGAAATATGGGATTGAGCTTGTGGACAGGCAGCTGGCGGCAGCCCCAATACATACGAAGGAATCTCAGGATTATATTGGTGCAATGGGTGCTGCGGCAAATTTTGGGTTTGTAAACAGGCAGATGATTAACCACTGGACAAGAACGGCATTTGAGAAGATCTTCAAGTCAAGTGCTGAGGACCTTGGCATGCATGTCATATATAGCCTGGCACATAACATTGCAAAGATTGAGGAATACGAGATAGATGGCAGGAGAAGAAAGGTGGTAGTACATAGAAAGGGCGCCACAAGGGCTTTTCCTGCAGGCCATCCAGACCTGCCTGATATATACAGGGAGATAGGCCAGCCCGTCCTGATACCAGGGGATATGGGAAGGGCATCATATCTCCTGGTGGGAACAGATCAGGCCATGCGTGAGACATTCGGTTCAACATGCCATGGGGCTGGGAGGATACTCTCAAGGAATGAGGCCCTGAGGAGATACAGGGGGGAGGCTGTTAAAAGGGAACTCCTGCAGAAGGGCATATACGTTAGATCAGCCACCTCTGATGTTGCTGCTGAGGAGGCACCAGGTGCCTACAAGAATGTTGATGACGTTGTTGAGGCTGTACAGGGTGCAAATATTTCAAGAATTGTGGTAAGGATGAGACCCATAGGTGTTATGAAGGGATAATCTCAAAGTACAGAAAAGAGTGAAAAGAAGAAGGATATAAGGAATGCGATGGTTATTGAAAGTATAAAAGGTGTCTCGTATGGCACCCACTTCCCATCCCTGTAAACCTTTGTGAACATCTCAGGCACCTTTATATTTTTATTCCTGTAATTCAGATAATAAACATAGGGCAAATATATCAAGGCATTGAGTATGGCTGCGTAAAATAGAACCTCAATGGAGTAGGGGAATATTATAGAGATAAATTGAAATTTTACATTTAACCCAGTAAATGTTTCCGGATAGTAGGGAACAAGCAATGATATTGCCATTATGGCCCTCATATCGGCACCACCGGGCAATATACCGGTGTAATGTAGATACTTGTAGATGATCAGTAGAATGCTCAGAATAAATATGATGTAACTACCATTGTAAATAATGTAGAAGATTGATGAAACTATGAATAATATGTTGAGCACATGGTCGAAACTTTTTAAATCGAGGAATGAAAGGAAGAATATGAGTACTGGTATAAGGGCACCGGGAAAGAATTCATAAATGATTAATGCTGAGGCCACAATACCCATAAGGAAGAATATGAAGCTGTTCACCTCCCTGTCCCTAATATCCTGATATGAAGCAACTGAAAGAAATAAAATACCTGTGAGGAATCTTATCATTGATAGAACATCCAAGAATCATCTACCCCTGTAAAAGTATTCTTTCCAATCTTTACAATCTATTATCTTCATGGCATTTAGGAAATTGAAAGGTAAGTTATTAATTTTGCCAACTATTTTTTATTCAATCAGTCTTCCTGGAAAAATTGATTTTTTATAAATGAACGGAAATATAAAATATAAATTTCAAAAATTTAAAATTATTGTAGAAATTATGGCAAACATGGAGGAAGTTATATCTAAAGCGGATAAACTCTACGAGAGGGAAATGCTTGATCAGGCTTTACCCCTTTATCTTGAAGCCCTTAAGGACTTAAAGGGTGAGATGAGGCCCTATGTATTGAGGAGAATAGCTGAATGTTATTTCTATAAGGAAAATCCTGAGATAGATAATGCACTCAGGTATATTGAGGAGGCCATAGGGGAAGGTGGTAATTTCAGGGATAGGATATTCCATTTTATGATTCTTTCTGAAAAGGACCCTGAGAAGGCCATAAAGGAGGCAAGGGAACTTTTAAGGGAGGCAGAGGAAAAAAAATTGGAGGATGTACTTCCAGAACTCTATAACAGCATAGGTCTCCTATTATGGGGCGATGAATCTGAAGAATACTTTAAAAGGGCACTTGAGTTATCAAAAAAGGTAAATGACCTGGAAAATTATGTACTTTCATTGCAGAACCTTTCATACCTTGAAAAGGAAAGGGGTAATAATAGTAAGGCACTGGAATATCTCCAGGAGGCAATGAAGGCCGTAGAGGATGTCATGAAGAGTTTACCAAAATCCAGGAAGAAGGAATTTATTGCGTCATATTCTGATCTATACGACCAGGCTGTATCACTTGCCATGGACATGGAGGATTATGACCTGGCAATGGAAATAGCAAACAGGGGAAAGGTTAGCTGATGCAGAAATTATCCCTTATTATCTGAATGAGCTTTTCTATCACATAATTATTTATCTTTTCCCCAAGTTCCCTGGAGGATCCCCTCGGATCGCTGAATGTACCCTCAGGATATACTGTTGAATAATTGGATACCACGAGAAAATTCCCTTTTTCACCCTTTCTAAATCTCATATCACCTTTGACCTTCTCTGGCATTATGGCCATCATCCTTGATGTTTCTATTATGCCTGCATGTGAATCATCCTGTGGTATGAGATTACCTCTGAGTTCATAGGCAATATCATAATCGGACAAGAGCATAATTTTCACCATATTGTCCCTCACCACCTCATTTGAAGCCCTTTTCAGGGCTGCCATGTGAATTCCGCTTGCGTGGCCTGAAATTATCAGGATCTTTTTTACCCCCTGTCTAATAAGGGAGTTTAGTATATCCTTCATAATCATATACAGGGCATCAAAGCCTATGGATATTGTACCCTTGAAATCGTCAAGCTCCGTATAACCATAATATATGGGTGGTAGAACAAGCGCATTGAGTCTCTCAGAAATCTTCTCAGCAACATATATGGCCTGGAATGAATCTGAGCCCACTGGTAAATGGTTTCCATGTTCTTCAACAGATCCAACGGGTATTATCACCAGTGGATCATTCTTAATGGATTCCTCAATCTCCCTGAAGGTCATAAAGTTCCATTCCATAATGTTAAGATACATTTTTGGTATAAAAAATTCTCTAAAATGTGATGTCCTGAAATTATTTCCTTTTTATATCCCTATCTTTCATTCTTTAACCTCCCCTTCCTTCAATCTTTTCATCCCATATGCCATCGCAGGTGTTATTATTCTATCTTCATACAGGCTCGTTTGCATCCTCCTGTTATTGTAATAATCCACCACCTCCTCCCATGTGTTGAAATATTTCCTCAGATACTTTAAAGTGAAAATCAGTCTTTCCAGCTTCCCGTTTGATTGTGGATGCTTTACCCTTGCCTTTAT
>PNIT01000118.1 GCA_002878135.1 Candidatus Aciduliprofundum sp. | reverse complement strand
ATTGCTTTGCTGTCTCAATGAGCGATCTGTCATAGGGAAGCTTCAGCTTAATAGTTCTGAACATTTATTATTTATATAGTAAATTTATTAAAAAGATTTTCTGTTGAGGGAAGTCCGTGTATCTCCTCCCTGAAGGTCGGAGTTTTACTGCTTCCCTCAAACTCCTAACTTTTTTATAACACCATATTTTTCACTAGATGTGATTCAGGAAAATATTATTGATAAACTAAGACAGGCGGGTATTGAGAACCTTACTGAGGACCAGATAAATGTCTACGATACTGTTTATTCTGGAAGAAACATGCTCCTCATAGCACCCACAGGAAGCGGGAAGACTGAGGCTGCAATAATACCAATCCTTGCAAGGATACATGATGAAAGGCCGAAGGGCATATATGCCATATACATCACCCCACTCAGATCCCTGAACAGGGATCTATTTGAAAGGATAATGAAATATGCATCACTCCTCGATGTATCCGTAAACATTAGGCATGGGGATTCCACAAGGTATGAGAGGAGGATGATGCTTGAAAATATACCTGAACTTCTCATAACAACACCTGAAACACTGCAGATACTATTCTCAGGTAAAAGGATAAAGGAATACCTGAGAAATGTTAGGACAGTGATTGTTGATGAGATACATGAGCTTGTACAGGATGAAAGGGGCTGGCAACTATCAGTGGCCCTGGAAAGGCTCCAGGCCATATCAGGAAAAATACAGAGGATAGGACTTTCAGCAACTGTTGGGAATCAGGATGAGATAGCAAGATTCCTCTCCCCGGGGGATGATGTAAAAATATTCAGGAGTACACTAATAAAGGAATTTGATGTAAGGGTGGAAGCACCTTCAAGGATATACAGGGAGGAGAGTGACATAATGATGTGCGATCCTGAATATGGCTCTGCCATAATGCATGTACTGGAACTTGTTGAAAGGAGGAATTCATCACTAATCTTTGTTAACACCAGGTTCACAGCAGAGGACATTGCCATGAGGCTGAAGAAAATAAACAAGGACCTTGAGATAGGCGTTCACCATGGTTCGCTTTCCAAGGATGTGAGGATAGAGAATGAAAAACTTTTGAAGGAGGGGAAACTGAAGGCGCTCATATGTACATCATCCCTTGAGCTTGGTATTGATGTGGGTGGTACTGAGTTCATAGTTCAATTTAATTCCCCAAGGCAGGTATACAGGCTCATACAGAGGCTTGGCAGGTCAGGACACAGGCTGGGGCATGTTTCCAGGGGTGCAATTGTTTCTGGTGATCCTGTTGAGCTTGAGGAGGCTGTCTCAGTTGTTGACCTCATGAAAAGGGGCTGGATAGAGGAGCTCAGGGTAAGGAAAAATCCATACGTTGTGCTTGCAAACCAGATAGTGGCCTGGGTTTATTCCGAGGGTTCACTTGAGATTGAAATGACATGGGAAATAATAAGAAGATCATATCCATTCAGGGATTTAAGAAAAGAAGAACTGATTGATTTCATTGGATTCCTTGAAAGAATAAGGATGGTAAGGTTTGATGGTAAATACATACACAGGGGTTCCAGATCTCTTGAATACTTCTATGACAACATATCCATGATACCTGATGAAAGGAATTACAGGGTGATAGATCTATCAACAAACAAATTCATAGGAATACTTGATGAAACATTCGTCTCACAGGAGGTGGCCATAGGACAGACATTCGTTATGAAAGGTATCACTTGGAGGGTAATAGACATTAAGGAGGATATGATTCTTGTAGAATTTGTTGAGGAGATAGGTAATCCTCCAAAATGGATAGGAGAGGACATACCTGTCCCTTTTGAGATTGCAGTGAATGTCTCAAATCTGAGGAGTAAAGGCCAGATACCAGAATATGTAAACGAAAGCTGTGCCAATAAGTTAAAGGAATGGTGGGCACTGGATCATGCGGGTACTGACAGGATAAGGATCTCCAGGAATGGACCAGATACACTGATAGAGGACTGGTTCGGAACAAGGGTAAATGAAACACTTGCACTCATAATTTCAGGCAGGCTGAGGGAAGAGGGGACGGATGTTAGCATAGGCATTACACCCTATACGATAGTAATATCATCCAACGATCTTCCAGTGGATGAGAAATATGTGAGGAAAATCCTGCTTGAGGAGAGGGATATTATTGATGATATTGAAAAATACATACCCTATTCAAGGTTTTTCCCACGTGTATTCACGTATGTGGCAAAAAAATTTGGTGTAATATCAAAGGATGCTGACCTGGCTTCAATCAAGATTGAGAAGGTGATGGATATATACAGGGATACATACATCTATAGGGAGGCAATTGAGAAATCAAAGTGGGATTTCCTGGATATAAAGAATACGCAGGATGTTCTTGAAAGGATAAGAAGGAATGAGATAAAAATTGAAATAACAGGTTTTGACAGATCCATGGAATCGTATTTGAATTATATGGAGAGTAAATCTGGAAGGACAAAACTAACACCCTCAGTATTAAATGCCATAAGGACAAGGCTGATGAACCAGGAAATGATATTTGTTTGCCTTGACTGCAAGAGCTCATGGACGAGAAAGGTGGAGGAGGTGAATGATACCAGATGCATTTACTGCGGTTCCGTGAGGGTAACGGCCCTGAGAAAATTCGAGAGAGAAAAGGTATCAATCATAAAAAATGGTCCCAGGACTAAGGAAGAGAAGGAATTCTATGAGAAGGCAATTAATATATCAAATCTTATAAGGATCTACAGGAAGGAGGCAATACTTGCTCTGGCGGGCAGGGGTATCGGGCATGATACTGCCCTCAGGATACTTCGTACACCACATTCCGATGTCCTTTCCCTGGTAAAAGATATAGCTGAGGCTGAGCTGAATTTTGCAAGAACAAAGAAGTACTGGAGATCCGGCTAAGATTCATCTCAATATTTCTCTAAAATTATTTGATATTTTTGAAATAATAACGTGACTTTACATGTATTATAGAATTAATTGACGAGAAACCCTTATATTTTCAGGCTTTTCTTGCAATTAGTAACGAGATACCTATATCATTTTTTCAAGATCTAGAATTTCTACTATTTTTCTAGAAATTGGATCCTTTGATTCTATTTTTCTTTTTATCACATTCCCTGAAATGATGTATATTGCCCTTATATTTGAAAGATATTCAGGCACATTTACTAGCGAGATTCCTTCTATTTCTATTAATTTGTTGTATAATAACGCCAGGAAAAGATATGCCAGCAATGAGAAGAACATGTGTACTCTGATCTTCTCAGGCGTAAAATGGTATATTGGTGATGCTATGCCCAGAACATTTATTGTCCTGAAACACTGTTCTATTCTTCCCCTCTTCTTATAAAATTCTATGATTTCCTTTGCATTCATGTCCATGATGTTTGTGAAGAGTATTTCTTTACCCATCCTTCTTATCTTTTCTTCCAACTTCTCTTCGTTTATTTCTATACCATTTTCTCCTATAAGGATCGTTTCCTGCAAATGCACTGTCTCAAAATAACTTTTTGCTTTCTCAATCCTGTCATAACTGTCATCTCTCATTATTGCCTTGCATTTTTCCATTGACTTTGCAATGAGTTTCATAAGCGCATTATATTGTTTCTTGAAAAGTGATTCACTTTTGTAAACTATGATCCTATGCTCCATACCATAAATCTCCTTCTTGAATTCAATATGCTCATTTTTTATTTCAAGATCTAGAATGTCCTTATGGTCAGATGGCTTAAGAGATCCTATGTATTACCGGTCCTTTGATGCTATTACATTCTCTTTGCTGTTATACCCCTTATCGTATATAAGAATGCCATCTGGCAAATCCCTTAAAATATCAATGAACGTCTTTGAATCAAATACATTCCCTGGATATGCATTCCATTTGTACGGTATATAATCATAGTTGGTTGCAATGTAATACGATAATACGATATCTGGTTAAGATCATACCTGTGTTTCTTGTTGTAACCCTTTTTTGCCATGTCATCTTCTTCCATAAATGTATAGATGTTAGATGCGTCTATTATTATCTTTGAGAAATCCGCTAATTCAACAAGCTTCTTCTGTATCTCTGACCATATTTCATCAATATTTCTTTCAGAAAACCTGTCCATAATATTCCAGTACTTCTGTGATGACACATCCGGATATATTGTTGATAATATGTCATTTTTAAGCCATCTGTCAATGCCGTTCTTAGATTTTGGATCAGAAAGCCTGTTTGCAATAAAGATCCTCACATAATCCCCAGGTGAAAGATCTCTGCCCCTGTGATTCATTATTCTGTTTATGGTATTAGAGAGATCAAGAATATTATCAATATAGGTAACTGCAGCTGAAACGCCGTAAGAAAGGCTGTATGCCTCAACATCCTCCAATGGTTGTTCTATCAGTTTTGCAAGGTTATCCATGCTGCCTATATATATTTCCTTTACCACTCTTGATTTACCATTAATTCTCTTATTCCATCTCATTACAAGTCTTTTCTTTCCCCCAATATTTTTCCAGGTCAAATAAGGCATTATTAAATAATATGCATCTATAATATATAAATTTATCGCTTAAAACACCATCCAAATAACTAGATTAAAAAGTTTATACTTGAAATAAAAGAAATAAAAAATATGCATCTACAATTAAAATTTAGAAAAGTTTGTATTTAACAATCTTTCATAAAATTCAATTCAAAATACCTGTAAAGTCACGTTAATAAACTTTTTATTTCATCAATTG
>PNIT01000093.1 GCA_002878135.1 Candidatus Aciduliprofundum sp. | reverse complement strand
TCTCAGAATACTATCGTTATTAAAGGGGTGTTAGGGGCTAAAAAAATCAACAGCTTCATCGTTGAAGTACAGGGATCACCAACAGAAAAGCATATAAATATACTTAGCCTGTGGCTGTGATGGCGGAGCAGTTCAATACCAAATAGGGATAGTGCGGCCGAATCTATACCTGAGGAGATGCTAAATCATTCTGCATGGGATATATTCATACAGACATTGGTCCATGAATCATGAAGCTCCGGTGATTCAGTTGAAGAATATCTCAAAAGGAAGAATTTACAAGTCTGTTGTATTTACCCAGTGAGATGATCTCTTTGAGAAGTGAATGGAGTACCTCACTGTAATCCTCAGCTCCCCTTTCAACCTTATCCATCTTTTCCATGAGCATCCTTGTTCTTTCCTCGCTCACGTAATTACCGTACCTCTTGCTGAGGAATCTGTGGACCTCTATACCAAGATCCGTGGGTATGATCCAGGATCCCTTTTCAGTGGCATAACCCCTCTCCTTTATTGTTTCAATTACGGTGGCGTATGTGCTCGGTCTTCCTATACCATTCCTTTTCATCTCTGAAACAAGATCTCCCTCCGTGTACGGGAGTATCTCGCTCCTGAATGTATTCCTGTAGGGAATTAATCTTACTCTATTCTCCTTAAAATTTTCAATGGAGATATTTAGGCTATCCTGCATCCTTACACCAGGGTATACAAAGTCGAGGGAAAGGTTATCCCCGATACCTTTCACATACCTTTTTATTATCCTCTCCTCCCTGTATTCCTTACCATCAATCTCAAAATCAAATATTATGTAATTTCCCTTCATTCCTGATATCTGTGATGATATGAACCTCCTGAATATGAGGTCGTATAACCTTATGTGCTCGCGACCCAATTTTATATCAATCTCACCCTCATCAATCGCCAGTCTGAGCTGCCTGGAATCTATTGGTCTTGTGGGTCTTATGGCCTCGTGCGCACCTCCTTCGCCCCAGGTTCTAGGTGAGAATATATTTTTATAAGGATCCCCGATTTTTTCCCTCAAATATTTCTCTGCAATGTTTATTCCAGCGGGGGAAATCCTTGTGCTGTCTGTCCTATGATAGGTGATGAGTCCTTTCTCAAACAGCTCCTGAGCTATACCCATTGCGATGGAGGATCTCATTCCAAGCAATGCTGATGCATCCCTGAGAAGTGTGTCAGTTGTGTAGGGAGGTAGTATGGGGATATCCCTCTCCTCCTCAACCATGCTCTTGATCAACGCATACCTCTCCCTGCATTCCCCCTCAACTGATATGTAAAGATCATTCATTCCCTCTGCCCTGTAGATGCAGTATCTCCTCCTCTTTTTCAGATATTCAAGGTAATTCCTTATTATCCATCCCAGGACAGGTGTCTGTACCCTACCCGCGCTGAGCGCAATCCTCTTACTGCAATCAAGATTCTTTCTCCTGCAGTATATCCTCCAGAAATCCTTCTGTATTATGCTTGATAGTGTGAAGCCCAGCCATCTATCCTCAACCCTTCTTACCACCTGCGCTTTAACAAGATTTAAATCAATGTCCCTGGGTGAATGGATGGCCTCCATCACTGCCCTCTTTGTTATCTCGTGGAACTCCCCTCTCCTTATGTTTCTGTTGAAGGGCCTAAGCAGTGAATAAACATCCATCGCTATCTTCTCACCCTCCGTATCGGGGTCTGTGCATATCAGCACCTGCTCGGATTCAAGTGCAAGCCTCTGTAAAGATTTTATCACATTCATCTTATCAATCTCAATCTCGGATCCGCATCTTGGGCAAAGACCATCCCTGGGATCTACGAACTGATGCCCGTTTTTGCACCTCTTTATTGTTCCATAGTATGGCAGAAACCTTACCTTTCCATCCCTCCATTCTATTCCAACACCGTGCAGGCCCAGGGGTCTTGTGGTGAGCTCCATGAGATGTCCCTGAGTTGCAACTGTGATTAAAAGGGAATTACCTGTGAATGTCTCGTAGACCATCAGGCCACCAAGGTCCCTGTAAGCAGGTTTTGAAAAGAATCCTGAGATTGTTTTTGCCTTTGTGGGTGATTCAACGATCATAAGTTTTGTTCCAATACCCGGGATACCTTCTTTTGATATTCTCTTCCTCTCATCATCCATCCTTTTCAGGATATCCATGATTTGCATTTCTCCTATCATACCATCATCTGGTTTGAATTCAAGCCATCTCGTATCCTCAAGGAACAAATCAACCCTCTTCCTGAAATTTTCAAAGAGTGAAGAGTTGTCAACAATTACAAGTGATATGCCCGTTGTTAACTTGCCAGAGTACATCCTGGAGGTCCTCCCACTACCCTGGATATATGTCATGGGATCCGGGAGCATAATCCTGCCATTATCAATAACAAAGCCTGCAAGCCTGGATATCTCATTCAGTGTTTTTTCATCCATCATGGCCTCTCCTAAGATCCTGTAGGCCATTTCAAAATCTCCTTCCATTTCACCGCTCTGAATTTTCCTTATTCCTGAAACTGACAATTTTTTTATCCTTCTTCTGATTCTTACTGCAAGGGATGAAAGCTCCTTTTCACCCCTGATTATTGATAGTGCTGAAAGCATCCTTGGCACAAGGGTGATTGGTATCCTTTCACCCACCTTAAATGTGAACCTTGGTACGCCGTAGAAAACAGCATTTTTTATCCTCTCAGGCATATCTATTCCCCTCACAAGCACACCGTACTGGAATGCAGATCCTATTAGAACATCAATCTTCCCCTCTGAAAAAAGGGACAGGCTCCTCTCCTTTCCTGATTTAACAAGGGATGCCCTGATGCCATTCACATTCAGGAACCTCTCAATCTCCTCACCCCTCTCAGATGATATATCCGGGGGTAGGAAAAGTAAGGTCCCTGGACCTAGTGCTTTTATAGCCTTGATAAGGAAATCATCTGAAAATTCAAGGGAGTATGAATCATAAACATTCCTGAGGAATACAAGTGGTGTACCCGGGCGAAAACCCATCAATGCTGTAAAGGAGGGCAGGGCCCTGCTGGCGGTGGCGGATGAAAATACTGCCACCTTCCCATTCAATCTTTCATTCCTTATTTTGTGTATCCTATCGAATACGTCCTCACCCTCGTTATAAGACCTGTTCTTCAGGATGCTGAAATCCTCATCCCTGAAACCAACGATCCTCAGGATTGCCTCCATGCTCTTTGAGGATTTCAGTGCCATATCAACATCATCTATGAAGAAAAATGAGAATCTATTTTTTGAAATGGTTGAATAATTTTTGACAGCAAATCTCCCCGTAATGAGGAGAACATCAAAATCATTGTTCTCAATCTTTTCAAGTATTTCATCCTTCTTCCTTATTCCAGAGTGGTAAAGTAGAACCCTCACATTTAAGCCCATTTTACTTGAGAAATTCCTTATCCTCTCGGCCATCTGCTCCAGTAGAACCCTCGTTGGTAGTATTGCCAGTGTCTTCTTCATCTTCATTGAAAAATATATGGACATTATTACACCAAATGTGCTCTTTCCTGTTCCTGGGGGTGAGATGATTGCAAAGCTCTCACCCCTGAGCGCCCTTATAATCCAGGATCTCTGAAGCTCAAGTGGTGGAGTACCGAGGAGATCCCTGAACATTCTTTCCAGGGTTGAATATTCCTCCAGATTATCCTTCAGCCATTTAAGATCACTGAGATTTCCATTCCTCTGTAGATTTAAAACCATATCCATTGGATTTTCAAATTTAATATCATCCGGAATGCATTTGATGCAGCATGAACCTGATGTTAGCCTGATGGAATTTATATCCCCTCCACAGTTTGGACATGACCCCAAAAGAATATAATCAATATTCTGATCCATGGTAAAAAAGATATGAAAATGATTTAAAAATCTTTATCCCCTGTAGAGGTGGCATGCCACAGAGTGTTTACTGGAGATCTCCACCAGATTTGGTTCCAATTCCCTGCAGATATCCATTGCAAATGGACACCTGGGATGGAACCTGCAACCCTTGGGTATATCCATTGGGTTGGGTATTTCACCCTTTATGTGTACCTCCTTCTCCTTCTTCCCCAGGGTGGCTATTGCCTCCATTAAGGCCCTTGTGTAGGGATGCATTGGATTTTTTATTATCTCCTCCTTATCTCCACTCTCCACCACCTTTCCCAAATAGAGAACGCTGATCCTTTTTCCAATGTAGGATGCAACGGATATATCATGCGTTATCATGAGCATTGAAACATTGTATTTCCTGTTCAAATCCCTCATCATGTTTAGGAAATTCGCCCTTATTGATACGTCCAGCATTGATACGGGTTCATCTGCAACTATGAACTCAGGTGATATGGCAAGGGCCCTCGCTATTGCCACCCTCTGCCTCTGACCACCTGAAAGCTGGTGTGGATACCTCTCCATAAAGTCGGCCGCAGGTTTTAGTCCAACATCCTCAAGTACCCTCGCTATCCTTCCCTCATCATAGGGAATCCTGTTAAGCTTAAGTGGCTCTGCAACCGTATCCTTCACCCTCATCCTTGGATTCAGTGATCCGTATGGATCCTGGAATATTATCTGAACCCTCTTCCTTATCTCCTTCATCTCCCTCTTGCCTACAGAGAATATGTCAACACCATCTATTTTTACCGTGCTCATGGTTGGCTCTATCAGACCTATGAGTATCCTTCCGAAGGTCGTTTTACCGCTGCCTGTCTCACCTACAAGTGAATATATCTCCCCCTTATCTATGTTTAAGGATACGCCATCAAGTGCCTTGA
>PNIT01000081.1 GCA_002878135.1 Candidatus Aciduliprofundum sp. | reverse complement strand
GTATGATTTATCAATTATTTCCTCATCAGAATATCTTATGATATCCTTTATTCTGTAAAGCCTAATTTCATCATCCCTGAGAAGTGCATAATGATCCGGCAGATTTAGCAAAGTATTCTCTATTCTGCTGTTCTCGAATGAAAATTTTCTTGATATTCTATGTGAATCCTCAGGTGAAACCCTGAATGAGGCGATCCATGAAACGTTGCCCATTATTGAATCGTACAGATCCCTTGAAAGCTGGTTAACGTACTGAGCTGCAATGATTATCCTGAGGTTATGCTTCCTTGATTCACTGAAAAGACCCGGTAGAAGGTAAGGTGAAAAATCCTTTATCTCATCTATTATTATGGTGGCATCCTTTATCCTTTTAAAGATAACAGCATTGAGGATCATGGAGAGAACGGCAGAACCCGCCATTCTTGATATGAATTCACCAAGCTCCGGCTTGGCAAGGTAAAAACCCACCACCCTCCTATCAATATTGTTCTTTAGAAGGGAGAATGTCACCTCCCTGCTGCACAGGAATTCCCTGAGGAAAATGTTTCCAGTTATGGGTGAAAGTTTATTCATTGTGCTCTGTATGTACTCATAATAATTCCTTCCATACATGCTCCTCAGATAATCTGATCCAACGAAATCCCTGTTCATGAGTGATCTCTCTATGTCAATAAGGGTGGCATTGGTTTTATTCTTCAGTACATCTGGCACAACTGTTGAAAATACTGTTTCAAGCCTTGGTCCCCATGTACCCTGAGAGTAATCCTGGTCCATTGAGAATAGCATCTTCAGTGTTTCAGTTACAGCATTTATTCTCATTTCATCCAGTTCATCAATCTCCATCAGGTTCATCCTGATGGCCATCCTCCTTCCATTCAATGTCCTGAACAGTGGTGATATGAATATTGTTTTATCCATTATGAGGAGATTTTTCACCAGGTCACCGTGCGGATCAAGTATTATGACAGTTTTATCTATGGATGAGAGTTTTCTGACAATCAGGTGAAGCAAGGATGTTTTTCCAGATCCTGTCTTTCCGAAGATTGCCCCGTGACCCTCTGGAACATTTTCCATATCTGAGATCTCAAAAAAGTTGTAAAGTCCATTTACCATGGTCTCCTCCTTTCCCTGTTGCTCATCGGATAGTGAATGAAATATGAGATCTCCAAAGGACTCATGTATATCCTTTTCCCCTTTACATCAAGTCCCTGGCCAGTGAGAAGATCCCTTGAAACCCTCAGAACGGGAGGATTATCCGTGAAAATTCTCACCCTGAAGAGGGGCATTGAGAGCTTTTTTATTACTGCATCAGCTATTTTTCTCTCTGAAACTGTTAATTTTTTCTTCTGAAGTTCTCTCCTCACCATGTACCTCTTAAAATTTCCAAATTTAATGGGAGACCTTTCAAGATATATGGAGAAGAATCCTGATTTTCTGGTCTCTATGGAGTTTGCTATGAATGAAAGCACATCTATGCCGGGATCCAGGGGAAACATGGGATCCCTGGTGAAGAATAGCTCAACCCCTGAGAATTTAATTTTATCCGATAGCTCATAGTTCACAGGATATATGTTCCTGAAGCTGTTAAGAAAGTTTTCAAATCCCCTTTCCTCGGATTCAAAACCTACCCTGAGGGATTTAATAAAAAAGATGTGGAAGGAGAGTTTATCCGCGCATATTATGGTTTGCTCAATCTCCTTCCTTAGGTGGAAGAAATCTGCTTCCTTTATATCTGGATCCGGTATTGCAAGAATCATCCATACCACCTGTAGGCAAATATTGTCCTTCCTATCTGTCCCGCCACCCTTACGCTCATGGATTCATCCAGCCTGCCGAAGATTATAACCCTTGATCCCCTGTAGTATACCCTTCCTTTCACCATCCTGACATCTATCCTTTCCCTTCCCTCTATGTCCATGGATAGGCTGAAGAATCTCTTCCCATTCTTCTGCCAGAGGTCACCTATGTAAATGAGCCTTGTCCCTGCACTGTTCCCGGGAGAATACCTGTCCCTGATGAATACGGTATCTCTAAATTTTTCCGGGTATATTGCCTTTGCATAGTATCCATAGTTTATTGCAATGAGATATCCCTGCCTGCACTCAAGTGTGAGATCCCTGAACTCAAGCCCCTTCATCTGCACTGATATCTCCGGGTCCATCAGCATCTCCTTCACGATATTTTCAATCTTTTCTGTGATGTCCTCAGTTGCCCTGATTCTTACACCTTTACCCGCAAGTGAAAAGAGTGGATACATGGTCATTACCTCTGGCTTTCCCTCTGTACCTTCAGGTTGGCCCTGTTTATCAGTGATGTCCTCAGATCATCGCTCATCTCTATTGCCCTAATTTCATCGTTTGTCGGTTCCCTTCCGTATACAATGCAGAAACACTCCCTCAGGTATGGGTCCTCAAACTCCTTTACACCCAGGGGTGTTAGAGATATCCATCTCTCTGAAAAAAATTCACCCCTTGTATCAAAAATTTTATTTTCTTTCTCCTTTTTATCCACCATGGCGATCACCTCTCCTGATCGCCGGTCCTGTGCGGATCCCGTTTAAACTGCCTTTTCTCCCAGAAGAAAAGGTCAGCAGGGACCGCCATGGGCCTTACCCAGGCACCGCCCCGGACCGAAAAAGCGGATTTTCTCCCTCTTTTTTAAAGGAAAAGGGGAAAAACCCATCCCCCTTCCATGCACACAAAAAGAATCACCTCCCTCCTGGCATGGAGGAGTTCGAAAAAACGCCACTCTACCCCTTCGGGGGTATCACATCAACAGGAAAAATTCCTGAGCGTGATGTATTACTTAACTATCTTCTGCACGAATGCAGGGTATATTTTTCTTACACCGTCTACTGATGCAATTTTACCTATGCTCTCCTGTATCCTGTTCTTATCATCCACCACCCTGGCTATGGCCACATGATCGCCCGAGGTGAGGTACAATTCAACAACAAAATCAAGTGAAGATATCCTATCTATGGCCTCAAGGTACTTTTCAGGCATTATATCAAGGCCGAGTATTACATCATCCATGGAGAGAAGGCTGAAGTTTACCCTTGCTCTATATCCTATCAGAACATTCTTTTCAAGTTCCCTCAGCCTGTTTCCCACCGTGGCCTTGCTGACTCCAGCCTTACTGGCAATCTCCTGCAGGGATTGCCTTGCATCATGAAGGAGTATCATTATTATCTTCCTGTCAAGTTCATCCATAATGGGTATATTGCAATATCATATAAAAAACTTATTCGTTTGAAAATAAATTTTTTATAAATGTAAAATAAAAATTTACAAAAGAATAAAGTTTTTATACAATTAAGCATTCATGGTGCATGGTGATAAAAATGGAAGAGTTTAGGATACCACTGATAGGAGAGAAGTTTCCAGAGATGGATGTGATGACAACGCACGGGCCGATGAAGCTACCCAATGCTTTTTCAGGCAAGTGGTTCATGATATTCAGCCACCCCGGTGATTTTACACCTGTCTGCACAACAGAGTTCTATTCATTTGCAAGAAGGATTGAGGATTTCAGGAAGATGAACGTTGAACTCATAGGTCTTTCAGTTGACAGCAACATAAGCCACATTGAATGGGTGAGGTGGATTGAGAATAATCTTGGGGTGACAGTTCCATTCCCTGTGATTGCGGATCCCATGGGAAATGTTTCAAAGAGGCTTGGCATGCTCCATGCGGAATCGAGCACCTCAACTGTGAGGGCAGTCTTCATCGTTGACCCGAACGCCACTGTTCGCCTCATAATGTACTACCCACTTGAGATAGGAAGGAATGTGAATGAGATACTCAGGGCCATAAGGGCTCTTCAGATGAGCGATAAGTACAAGGTGGCAATGCCTGCAAACTGGCCTGAGAATGAGCTCATAGGTGATAAGGCACTCAATTCACCACCGAGGACTGTTGAGGATGCAAAGAAGAGGGAGAAGGAGTTCAAGGGCTATGCATGGTGGATAACATACAGGGAATTACCAGAAAAATAAATCTATCCACCCTTTAATATTTTTTCCATTGTTTCTGAGTATTTTGATGGTTCCATTGAAAATCTTTTCCATATCTCTTTTCCGTGGCAGAAGTCCATCTTGAGCATGTAGAGCTGTTCCCTGGTAATGGGCAGGAACGGTATGAATGGATATACAAGTATATCAGGTACACCGTACACCTTCCCCTTTCCCCTGATTCTCCTTATTATTGAATACATGTCCTTTAGTGTGAGTTCCTCAGGCCCAGAGATCTCAAATATGCCATCCAATTCAACGAGCCTTGGCATGAGCAATGCAATATCACCTATGTAGACAGGGCAGAGTCTACCGGATTTTGGTATGAAGGGCAATTTAAGATCAAGGAGCATCTTTGTGAGGTAGTCATCGCTGCCGAATATTATGGATGGCCTTATTATGGTATAGTTTCCCCTCTCCATCAGCATGTTTTCAGCCTGGTATTTTGTAACAAAGTACCTAGTTCTGCCTATGTTTGCGTTCATTGCGGAGAAATAAACTATCCTTGATTCCCTTCTTGCATTTGTAATGATGTTGTGCATGCCTATTACGTTAACATCATGGTGCCTTTCCATCTTTTCATTTATTACAGCAACCAGGTCTATTATTATATCGAATTCCTTTATTATGCCGAGATCCTCCTCATTCCTTATGTCCCCTTTAATCCACTGTATGCCCAGGTCCTTCAGCCTTTTGCACTCGCTCCTTGAAAGATAGCTCACGCTATAGTATTTGGATAATTCAGGGATAATGTTCCTCCCGACGAATCCAGAGCCCCCTATCACAAGGATTTTTTTCAAAGATCCTTCACCGGATCCA
>PNIT01000164.1 GCA_002878135.1 Candidatus Aciduliprofundum sp. | reverse complement strand
GGTATTTTAAATTTGTTGAACCCCTTGAATAGAAAGGAATTTGGGAGAAATAACTCAAAATGATTAAATAACATAAATTATACATGGAGATTGATGTGCCTGGGGATACCTGGAAGGGTGGTGGAAATAAGGGGCGATCATGCACTCATAGACTATGGGGGTGTAACCAGAGAGGCAAACATATCCCTCGTCGATGTAAAGGAGGGTGATTATGTGATAGTTCATGCAGGTTTTGCAATTGAGATCCTTGACAGGGAAGAGGCGGAAAAAACAATAGAACTTTGGAAAGAACTATTCTCAAGTGATAATTTTAAACAATGAATTTACAGATTAAAAAATTTTATGACGATTTTCATTAAAGATGTACGAAAAGTATAAATATGATTTTTTATATGGTAACACGTAGAAAAGAAAAAGTAACACGAGGTGAAAGAATGCATATACCTGATGGATATTTGGGGCCTGTTACCTGTGCAATCTTTTACATAATAGCCATAGCAGCACTTTATATCTCCTTTAAAAAGGCATCAAGGAAGCTTGATGCGAAGGAGATACCTCTTCTTTCTTTGCTTTCAGCCTTCTCATTCCTATCCATGATGTTCAACTGGCCTGTACCGGACGGTACCACAGTTCATATGGTGGGGGCTGTTTTGATTGCCATACTTTTGGGACCCTATGCAGCCACAATAGCTGTAAGCATAGCCCTGCTCATACAGGCATTGATGTTTGGTGATGGCGGCATCACCACCTACGGTGCCAATGTATTCAACATGGCCATAGTCATGCCCTACGCTGGCATACTCGTTTACAAGGGCATTATGAGGATGGCGAAGGGGAAAGAGAATGTACAGCCCATTGCAGCAGGCATTGCATCATATGTGGGCATAAACCTTGCTGCACTTGCCTGTGGTCTAGAGCTTGGCATTCAGCCATATATAAATCCTGGTTATTTCCCCTACACATTCTATCTTTCCGTCCCAGCCATGCTTTTTGCCCACCTGCTCATAGCCGGACCTGTGGAATTTGTGGTATCATTCTCTGTCATATTATATCTACAGAGGGTTCATCCTGAATACCTGAAGCTTCCAAAACTGGATTTCCTGGGGGGATAGGGATGAGGAAATCACTTATACTTCTGATAATTCTAATCATATTATCTCCATTGGGAATACTTCTTGTGTGGAACTATGGTAGCGCCTATGCTGAATGGGACCATATAGGTTCCTGGTATCCCCAGCATTTCTGGAACCTTGCACCACTCCAGGATTACAATGTGAACGGCTGGGATTCGCCCCTGATGTCAAGCCTGGGGTACATAATATCCGCAATTGTGGGTGTAACATTAATAATAATAGTGAACTATGGTCTGATGAGGCTATTGAAACATGGCTGAATACCTGGAAAAGACCTTGGAGGATCTTTCGGACTACTTCAGGTCGGTGTACTTTTCAGGTGACTTCTCATCAAGGAATGGCCTTGTTCAGAGGGCAAACCCGGATGTTGCTCTGATAATACTCATATCATTCATTGTTCTGGCTGTAACAATTTCAGACATATATTTCATAGCATTTCTTTATCTGATATCAATATTATTTATAATACTATCAGGTATAGATATGAAATTCTATCTCAGATCCATAGTCTTCATACCACTTTTTACAGCGATAATAGCGCTTCCCTACATATTCTATCCCTTCAGCCAGCCCCCCTTCCTATACAGTATGGATCTGCTTGGATTCAGAACAGGTATAACTTACAGTGGATTGAATTTCTCCCTGCTCCTTTTCCTGAGGGTTATTACAGCCGTCTCCTTCATGATAGTAATAACCTATGGCATAGGTTTCAGGAGGTTACTTGGTGCAATGAAGTCACTTGGATTCCCTGACGTATTAATTAACATGCTTTCCTTCACATACAGGTACATATTCCTCATTGTATCACAGGTACACGATATGCTTCTATCCAGAAAGTCAAAGATGTGCCATGCAGATAGGAAAATTGCCAACAGATGGCAGAGCTACCTGCTGGGTCACATATTCTACAGATCACATTTCATGGGAGAGAACATGTACTATTGCATGGTCTCCAGGGGTTACGATGGGGGGAATCCAGGGATGAAGAAAAGAAATAATCTGACATACATTGATCTTTCCCTGATCATGATATTCATACTGGTTGTTACAACCAGGGTGATTATCTGGTGGTGACATGTGCCTCTACATCCTTCAGGACATCTCATTCTCATATAACAGGATAAGGGTGCTTGAGGGAATAAATCTCAGGATATCCAGGGGTGAATTCATTGCCATTGTTGGACCAAACGGTGCAGGTAAATCAACACTTCTAAAGATTCTTGATTTTTTAATGCCACCAGATTCAGGAAGTATTTACTTCATGGGCAAGAAGATAGATGATTTTCATTTAAAATCATTATCTAGCATCAGGAAAAAGGTAGGTCTTGTCTTCCAGGATCCTGATGTGGAGCTATTCTCACCAACGGTGAGGGAGGATCTTGCCTTCGGCCCAATACACATGGGTCTTGAGGAAAATGATATAGATGAAAGGATCAGGGATGTATCCAGGATTCTGAATATTGAGCATCTCCTGGATAAGCCACCCTTCTATCTTAGCGACGGTGAGAAGAAGAAGGCGGCAATAGCATCCGTACTTACAATGGATCCTGAGGTTCTTATGGTGGATGAACCAACGGCAAACCTTGACCCGAGATCCAGGAGGGAAATAGTCTCAATCCTGAAAAGTATGTGGAAGGGTGGAAAGACCATAATAATAAGCACCCATGAACTGAATATAATAAATGACCTTGTGGAAAGGATTATCATCATGAACTCGGGCAGGATAGTGAAGGATGGAAATCCTATGGAGATTCTGGGTGATAAAAAACTTCTTGAGGAAAATAACCTTATATAGGGGCCAGTTATGATTTTTAAACATGGTAAAGAGGTTTGGCGTTTCAATGGATGTTGATCTTCTGAATAGATTCGATCTCTTCATAAAAAAATATGGCTATAAGAACAGATCAGAGGCCCTGAGGGAGATCATAAGGGAAAGGCTCATTGATGAGACCGTAAAGAATGAGGATGACGTAAGTTTTGGAACAATTGTCATAGTTTACGATCACGAGATTGATGAGGTGAATGATAAGCTCGTGGACCTGCAGCACGAGTATACTGGATTGATCATATTCTCAACTCACATACATGTTGACAGAAGAAACTGTATAGAGAATATTGTTGTAAAGGGAAAGAACAGGGATATATCATCCCTGGCGCAGAGGCTGAGGACTGTGGAGGGGGTATCAAGCGTTAAACTACTTCTTACAAATTACACCTACATGTGAAGTGATCCTATCCTGTCCTGGCCAACTGGGAGGCCGGCATCACCAGGTGGTACCCCATTGTGTGTGAGCAATCTTTTCCCAGATTTTTTCATTATCATCTCATCCACAATCTCTAATATTGGCAAACTGTATGATACACCACCTGTGATACCTATACCCATTCCCCTCCTCTCCGATTCATCAACGGCAATATCCGTAAAGAAATCAAGGAGATCATAAACAAAGGAATATGCCAGGTCCTCCCTTCTACCTTCCATCTCTGATAGTGCAATGAACATATGCGTCACATCTATCCTTGTGCAATCATCCTTCCTTATCACCCTGGGGAAATCATATATCTTCCTTCCCTTCATCAGGGGTAGCTCAAGCCTCATGGCAGGTTCACCATCGTATGTCATCCTTCCCGAATAACCTAGATAGTTGGAGAGTGCATCAAGCACCCTGCCCATGCTGGATGTAAGTATTCCACTGGAGGATATCTTCTCTATTATACCTGGATCCCACCTACCGTAGCCTTTTCCCTTCCTTGAGAGAAAATATGCAACTATCCTATCTGGCTCCCTTATTGCCATCTCATTGCCAGGGAGAGGGAAGTATTCTATGGTTGCTATCCTGGTGTATTCCCTGCCAGATGTGACCATCAATTCACCACCCCACAGTTTACCATCATCACCATATCCAGTTCCATCGAAGGTAAGGGCTATTATATCCTCTAGAGAATTGTCCACCGCCAATGCCATGGCATGTGCATGGTGATGCTGAACCTGGATTACATTATCAAAATTCTTTTCCACATACCTCCTGTATCCATATGATGGATGCCTATCAATCACCACCATCTCGGGTTTATCTATGTCAAGCATGGAGAGATATCTTTTCACCATGTTCTCGTGGAATTTCAGGTATGTGTAGCTTGAAAGATCACCCAGGTACTGGGAGAGGAAAAGTTTTCCATCCCTGCTCAGGGAAATCCTAGCATTCATGTGGGCACCCATTGAAAGTATTTTATGACTGTGATTTACCTTCATAACATCGGGTGCATATCCCCTTGATTTCCTTATGAATAATCTCCTACCGCGCCACAATTTCAGCAATGAATCATCTGTCCTGTTCACTATATCCATGTTGTGCAGAATGTAGAAATCTGCACCAAGGGAAAAGATTTCATGGTTATCTATGATCATTGGCTCACCTGGAAAGTTTGCAGATGTGCTTATTATTGCATCATTCTCAAGGTAATGGAAGAGTATGTGGTGGAAGGCTGAATATGGCAGGTATATTCCAACGAATGGTAGACCAGGTGCAACATCATCCATGAATTCAGCATCCTTTTTCTTTAAAAGCACTATTGGCCTTGCCGATGATGTGAGAATTTTCTCCTCCTCTTCATCTATCTCAGCGTATTTCCTTGCGGATTCCAGATCCCTCACCATTATGGCAAAGGGCTTGGAAGGCCTTCCATACCATTTCCTGAAATCCGCCGTTTTTGATAATATGCAGTTTATGTGCATACCACCCCAGCCCTTTGATACACCGAAATAACCCTCATCTATGAGACGTGCATACCTTTTAATGGGATCATCATCAGCTATCATATTACCATTCCTGTCATATAGCCTGTACACCGGTCCGCACCTGGGGCAGGAAATGGTCTGTGCATTGAACCTCCTGTCATTTATATCATTGAACTCATACAGGCAATCATCGCACATGGTGAACTTCCCCATGGATGTGTTATGCCTGTCGTAGGGAAGGTCAAGAGTGATTGAGAATCTGGGTCCACAGACAGCACAGTTGGTGAATGGGTAAAGGTATCTCCTGTTCCCCTTTTCAAATAGATCGTGAAGGCAATCGCTGCATATGGCAGTATCTGGAGGGAATTCATAATTCTTGTATCCACTGGAACTATCCATTATGTAAAAATCATCATAACTTCCTTCTGCCTCCTCCACTACTATTTCATCAATCCTTGCGTTGAATGGTATGTTTTTTCTCAGCTCTTCAATGAACAATGCGGCATCACCATCTATGAATATCTCCACATAGGATCCAAGGTTCCTCACATAACCCTTCAATCCAAGCCTCTTTGCCACCCTTACCACCGTGGGTCTGAAGCCAACTCCCTGAACCACACCCTTTACAAGTATCCTCACAATGGAGAAAAAAGGGTAAAAAGATATAAATGTTCCCGGCTTTATAATCATCTGGTGTCATTATGAAGATTGAGATGAAGCACGGTGCGGGAGGATCATACATGGATAAGCTTCTCAGGGATGAGATAATATCCATTCTCTCCTCTGATGGCAATGTGGAGGTGCCACTTTCATATATGGATGATTCATCCGTCATAGATGGGATTGCATTCACGACGGATTCTTACACCGTAAGGCCCTATTTCTTCCCAGGTGGTGATATTGGTAAGCTTTCGGTCTCAGGCACTGTGAATGATCTTAGCGTAATAGGAGCTGTGCCAGTTGCTCTCTCCTCAGGCATAGTATTGAGGGAGGGTTTTGATATGGATGATCTCAGAAGGATAATCAGAAGCATGAGGGAAACACTTGACTATGCGGGTACCAGGATAATCACGGGTGATTTTAAGGTGATGGAACACGATAAGATGGACGGTATAATAATAAACACATCAGGTATAGGCAAAAGATCACCATATCTTGAGAGGAATTTTGAGATAGTAAATTCATATTCCCCCAGGGAGGGTAGATGGCTCCTTGACAGGAACCTGAGGGATGGTGATATCCTGATAGTCACGGGCTATATAGGAGACCATGGTGTGAGCGTACTCTCATCCAGAGAGGGTATTTCATTTGAAACGGATGTTAAGAGTGATGTACAACCATTGAACAGGATGTTTGAGGAGGCACTTAAGGTGGGTGGCATTGTATCCGCAAAGGATCCTACAAGGGGGGGTCTTGCAAATGCATTGAATGAAATGGCAGAGAAGAGTCAGGTGGGCATGATAATTGAGGAGGAGAGGATCCCGGTAAGGGAGAGTGTCAGGTCAGCATGCGAGATGCTTGGCATAGATCCATATGAGATCGGTAATGAGGGTAAGGCCATCATAGGGGTTGTACCTGAGATGGCCGATGATGTTCTGAAGGCACTCAGGAGAACAAGTGAGGGAATGCATTCAGAAATCATAGGAAGGGTGGTTAAGGATCTAGAATACGTCATACTTGAAACATCCGTGGGTGGAAGGAGGATAATGGAAAGACCCATCGGTGATCCTGTTCCCAGGATCTGCTGATGAAATTAAAATTTTTGTAAAATTTTAAACTTTTTTTATAATCAATAAAATTTTCTTTTTATTATCTAGAACAAAAAATTACGAAAATAATAATTTAAATTAATGAAAATGTAAATTTCTTACAAAATAATTAAATATTCTTAATTAATTTACCTCATGAGGTGTTGGAAATGGATATAGTTGTTTTGGTGAAGGCCACGCCTGTACTGGAGGAGGCAAAAATAACAGAGGATGGAAAGAACCTCGATACCTCAGAGTTAAAATTCTTCATGAATGAAACTGATACTTATGCACTTGAAGAGGCAATCCTAAAAAAGGAGAAGTATGGTGGAAAGGTAACTGTGGTCACCCTTGCAGATTCTGAAATAGAGAATGATGTGAACGATATGATCTATGAATCATATGCAAAGGGAGCGGATGATGGTGTCATAATAGAGTATAGTGGCATATACCTGGATCCGTATGCAAAGGCAATGATTATATCAGATTTTCTAAAAACAATCAAGTTCGATCTTGTTCTGCTTGGAGCACAGTCCACTGATACATCCTATTCCCTCCTGGGTCAGCTCATAGCAAGGCATCTTGATCTTCCATACACCACACTTGTTTCATCCGTGGAGCTCAATGGTAACATGCTCAAGGTGGTGAGGGAACTTGAGGAGGGATTGCAGGCAGTATATGAGATACCCCTGCCATCTCTACTTACCATACAGAGCGGCATAAACACCCCAAGGTACCCTCCTTTCGTGAAGATAAGGAATGCAAGGTCAAGGCCAATAAAGAGGGTATCCATTGAAGATATCATCAAGGATCCGCGGTCGCTTGTTAAGGTGAAGAGAACGAGATTATACATACCTCCCAGCAAGGGGGCTGCGAACATACTCAAGGGTGAGCCTGAGGAACTTGCAGCAAAGCTGGCTGAAATAATAAGGGGTGTTGTGCCGAGGTGATTAATATGGAGATAGTTTGTATAGGTGAAATATTCAACAACGATGTAAGCGGTCCCACTTACGAGGCCATCTACCTTGGGAATGAGTTGAAGAGGGAGTATGGTGGTAAGCTAACACTTATAATTGCAGGCAAGGATCTTGAAAAATACTCAGCTAAGCTTTCAATCCAGGGTGTGGATTCAATTATTCTGCTTGACCATCCATCCCTTGAACTTTATGAGCAGGTGGCATACACCAAGGCCATTGCTGGGGAAATAAGGGCAATATCACCGCAGATTGTTATAGCACCTTATACCTCCCAGGGAATGGATCTTTTACCCTCCATTGCACATGAGATAGGATATACGCTTGTCACTTATTGCCAGAGTTTGAAATTCACAGGAAATGGCTGGATTGCTACCAGGGTAATATATGGTGGAAAACTCCTTGAGGATGTTGAGGTGGATGATAAAAACATAGCTGTTACCATAAGGCCGGGAGATTTTCCACAGTTGAAACAGGAGACAGGTTCCACAAGTGTTTTAAAAAAATCACCTGAAATAGCTCAGGGGAAGATGAGGCCGGTAGGCATAGTTAAACCAGCCCTGGAGGATATTGATATTACGAAGTATGATGTTCTTGTTTCTGTGGGTAGGGGTATTGGAAGTAAGGAGAACCTTGAGATGGCTGATGAACTTGCGAAGATCCTGAACGGTGCCCTTGCCTGCTCAAGGCCCATTGTCGACATGGGATGGCTACCAAAGACAAGGCAGGTAGGATCCTCAGCAAAGACCGTCAAACCAAAGGTATACATAGCACTTGGAATTAGCGGTGCCACAAACCACATAAATGGAATGAAGAACAGCAACACCATAATATCGGTGAACAAGGATCCATATGCGCCCATATTTGAGATCTCCCACTATGGTGTGGTAGCAGATATTAATGATCTTTTACCACTCTTGCTGGAGGAACTTAAAAAGTGATCCATATGGATATTTTCACCTTAGCATTAATCGTAGTTTTTGCAACGGCTCTAATACTTTTCTTTCTCAGGATATACAAGTTGTACAGATACTTCAGGATTGGTAAGAACATAGACAGGTTCGACCATCCATGGAAAAGGTTTCTCTTCATGCTTTACGACACACTCTCCCAGGCCTGCAGCAGAAGGCACAGGAATTATTATCCAGGTTTCACACATTTCATATTCTTCTGGGGATTCATACTACTTTTTCCTTCCATAATGGAGCTCATCCTTGGACCAATAATAGGTTTTAGCTGGGAATTCCTAGGCACACCCCTATACCAGGCCCTATTCTTTGCCCAAGACGCAATAATCGTCCTCATAGTGATAGCGCTGGCAATGGCATTCTACAGGAGGTATGTAAGAAGACCATATTATATAGAGAATTCATTCGATGCACTCCTTATACTTATACTTGTTACCATAATAGTAATTACAATAACGGGCTACAGGGCATTCCAGATAGCCATAGAGGGATCTTACCCTACATACATGCCACTCTCACTATTCTTTGCCAACCTTGTGAGGTCCGTACCTGATAAGATTTTCTGGCTCTATTTCTTTTACTGGTTCCATCTTGGTACAATACTATTCTTCCTTGTTTACATACCACATTCAAAACATATGCACCTTATTGCATCATTTCCCAACATATTCTTCAAAAATGATGAACCCAGGGGAAGGCTCACCTATGTGGACCTTGAGAAATCTGAGAAAATAGGAGTGAATGATATAAGGGATTTTACCTGGAAGGATTATCTCGACGGTCTTGCCTGTACTGAATGTGGAAGATGTACACAGAATTGCCCCGCATATCTTACAGATAAACCTCTAAATCCAAAGTATGTTATACATACTGTAAAATACTCCCTCTTCCACAATGCACCCCTCATACTGGAGGGAAAAGATGATACCGTACCCCTTATAAGTGATAATCCCCAGGATCACCTTTCACTCACGAGTGATGAAATCTGGGCGTGCACTACCTGTGCATCATGCATAGAACACTGCCCCGTTTACAATGAACATCTGCAGAAGATTGTTGACCTGAGGAGATATCTTGTAATGAACGAAGGTAGCATGCCAGGGGAGCTTGCGGATGCTTTCAAAAATCTTGAAAGAACGGGTAATCCATGGGGATTTCCCTCAGTTAAGAGGGGTGCTCTTGCAAAATCAAAGAATGTGAAGACAATGAAGGAGCAGAAGGCAGAGTATCTGCTCTTCATGGGGTGTATGGCGGCCTACGATTCAAGGTACAGGAGTGCAGCAGAGGCCTTCATGGATATTCTAAACAGGTGCAACATAAGCTATGCCACATTAGGAAATGAGGAGACATGCTGCGGTGATATGGCCAGGAGATCAGGTAATGAATCCCTATTCCAAACACTGGCAAAGAAAAACATAGATGCAATGAAGAAGTACGGTGTTGAAAAGATAATCACCATGTGTCCACATGGTTACAATACAATAAAGAATGAATATCCTCAGCTGGGTGGTAATTTCAAGGTATACCACTACACTGAGATTATCTACATGCTATTAAGGGAGGGTAGGATATCACTCAGGAATTCGGGTGAAACAACAACATTCCATGATCCATGCTATCTCGGAAGATACAATGGCATCTACGATCCACCCAGGAAAATACTTTCAGCATCTGTAAAACTGAAGGAACTAGAGAAGAGCAGGACAGAAAGCTTCTGCTGCGGTGGTGGGAGCGGTAGATTCCTGATGGAGGAGAAGGGAAAAAGGATAAATGAGGAGAGAGGAAGGCAGATCATCGAAAGTGGTGTAAGGCAGGTGGCAGTGGCTTGCCCCATATGCATGCTAATGCTGGAGGATGCAATGAAATCACTCCACAGGGAGGATATCAGGATAATGGATATCTCTGAAATTCTCCTCAAAAACATCGAATTTAAATCAGATAATGTCGAAAATAAATAAAATAATGAAATTTTATTTTTTATTTATTTCATATAAAATTATTTAATTTTCATTTAATTTCAAAAAATGATAAAATTTAGAAATTCTTAAATACACTTATGTCATTTCTGTAATCGATGATAAACCCAACTGAGGTTTTGCAATCCTTCGAAGGAAGGATGAAAGATTTTATTGATGGAGAGAACTTCAGAAAATGCATTCAATGCGGAATCTGCGGTGGTTCCTGTCCATTTGGTTTCTATACTGACTTTACTCCAAGAAGAATGATAACAGCCACAAGGGCTGAGCTCGTGAATGAAATAATTGAGAGCAATGCACCCTGGTTATGCACCTCCTGTAACCTCTGCACATCCAGGTGCCCGAGCAGGATACCCATCACGGACGCACTCATACCTGTTCTCAGGGAGCTTGCAATGAATTATTCACATCTCCCAGATGAACTTGGCCAGGCACTTACCAACATACACAGGATGGGTAACTCATTCGGTGAGAGCAACAGGAAGAGGGCAAAATGGTCTGAGGGACTCGGTTTTGATGTGAAGATACTTAAGAAGGGTGAGCATGTTGACTATCTATTCATAGTGGATGACTTTGGATCATTTGATCTCAGGGCACAGGAGATAACAAGATCTGTTGCAAGGTTATTTAAGATGCTTGGAATAGACTTCGGTATACTTGGTGAGAGGGAGAGGTCCATAGGTGATCACGTGAGGCTTGCGGGTGAATTTGGTCTTTTTGAGGAAATAGCAAGATCAAACATAAACGAATTCAGGAATTATTCATTTGAAAATATAGTTACACTTGATCCCCATGCATACAACTCCCTAAAGAATGAGTACAGGAGATATGGTTTTCAATCAAATGTAATGCATTACACACAGATTCTAAGTGAGAGGTTGCAGGATCTCATGAAGCTCATGCATCCATTAAATTATACTGTTACCTACCATGACCCCTGCTACCTGGGCAGGAAGAATGGTATTTATGATGAACCGAGGAAGATAATAGAATCAATACCTGGCATAAAATTTGTGGAGATGTACAGGAACAGGGAGAACAGCTACTGCTGTGGTGGCGGTGGTGGTGGGATCTGGTATGACAGCTACATAAGGAAATTTGTAAAGACAAGGCCCGCGGAGGAGAGGGTAATTGAGGCTGGAAAAACAGGTGCCAATGTACTTTTAGTTTCCTGCCCCATTGATGCCATTATGTTTGAGGATGCTGTGAAGGTAACAGGCCTAGAGGGTAGACTGAGGGTGATGGACATATCCGAATTGATTCTTGAATCTATAGGGAAGGGGGTGTGATCTTGGAAACAAGAATAGGTGTATACATCTGCCATTGCGGAACAAACATAGCAGGTAAGGTGAATGTTGATGAGGTGAGGGAATACGCCTCACACCTGAAGAATGTTGTTGTTGCAAGGAATTACATGTTCATGTGCTCAGAACCGGGGCAGGAGATGATAATAAAGGACATCAAGGAATATGGGCTGAACAGGATCGTTGTGGCCGCCTGCACTGAGACACTCCATGGGCACACGTTCAGAGAGGTGGCCAAAAAGGGTGGTCTGAACCCTTACCTTGTTCAGATGGTGAGCATAAGGGAATTCGATTCATGGGTAACTGAGGATAAGGTGGAGGCAACTGAGAAGGCAAAATCCTTGATAAGGGCGGGTGTCTACAGGGTAAATTACCACACACCCGTGGAAACAACAACATATCCTGTTGATTCAAACGTTCTAATCGTTGGAGCTGGCATTGCGGGTATTACAGCCGCACTTGTGCTGGCGGATGCGGGCAAGCATGTATACCTGGTGGAGAGGCAGGGGTTCATAGGTGGAAACATGGCAAAGTTTGATAAAACATTTCCAACCCTGGACTGCGCCTCATGCATTCTGACACCCAAGATGTCCGCCGTGAAAAATAATCCAAACATAACACTTTTCACATATTCTGAGGTGGAAAAAATAGATGGGTTTGTGGGGAATTTTGATGTTACAATCAGGAAGAAGCCAAGGTACGTGAGGGAGGACCTATGCATAGGCTGCCTCTCATGCATAGAGAACTGTGTTTACAAGGAACCAAGGTTCATGAGTGAATTTGATGAGGGTATAGGAAAGAGGAAGCCCGTTTACGTTTCATTCCCCCAGGCAATACCACTTGTACCCGTGATAGACCCAGAGACATGCATACAGTTCAGGACCGGCAAATGCGTACAGACATGCCTGAAGGGGTGCCCGACAAAGGCCATTGATTTTTCAATGAAGGAGGAGATTGTAAAGGTAAAGGTAGGAGCAGTGATAGCAGCTACGGGCTTCAAGGTCTTTGATGCAACCAGGGATACAAAGTACGGCTTCGGCAGATACCCCAACATATATACCACAATCCAGATGGAGAGGATGCTCAACTCCGCAGGCCCAACGGGTGGAGAGATAAGGCTGCAGGACGGAAGTATTCCAAAGGAGGTGGCCATAATAAACTGCGTTGGTTCCAGGAATGAGAATTTCAACGCCTACTGTTCCAGGGTATGCTGCATGATAGGTCTCAAGCATGCACACATGCTGAGGGATAGTATAGGGGCGAATGTTACCATTTTCTATACTGATATAAGGGCCAATGGCAAGGGCTATGAGGAATTCTACAGGAAGGTGATGCTTGAGGGTGTGAACTTCGTTAGGGGTGAGGTGGCTTCCATCATCCCATCCGAGAACAACAGGCTCACCATAGTCTTTGAGGATACACTTCTTTCAAGGGTAAGGAAGAAGGATGTTGATATGGTAATCCTGAACGTTGGTCTTGAACCCCATGATGACTGGGAGGATGTTAGAAAGGTCCTCAATCTCACATGCACCAAGGAGGGCTGGTTAATGGAAAAGCATCCAAAGCTTGCACCTGTTACTTCCCTGAGCGATGGTAGATTCATAGCTGGTGCAGCCCAGTTCCCAAAGGATATACCAGATACAGTGGCACAGGCGGAGGCAGCGGCAGCGGAGGCCATGTCCCTCATAGACAGGGGATTCGTTGAGAGTGAGCCAAACGTGATAAGAATAGATGAGGAAAGGTGCTCAGGTTGCAGGATGTGCATCTCAGTATGCCCCTTCAGCGCCATTACCTACAATGAGGAAAAGAATATTGCTGAGGTAAACACCGGGCTTTGCAAGGGTTGTGGTGCATGCGCTGCAGTTTGTCCTTCTAAGGCCATATCCCAGAATAATTTCACGGATGAGGAACTCTATGCAGAGATAATGGGGGTGTTGAGAGAATGAGTGAGAATTTTGAACCAAAAATAGTTGCAATATTCTGCTACTGGTGCACTTCCCAGGCAGCAGAGCTTGCAGGCACAAGCAGGATGACCTATCCACCAAATGTGAGGATAGTTAAAACTATGTGCACTGGAAGGGTGGATCCACAGTTCATCCTCTGGGCATTCAGGAATGGTGCTGATGGTGTCATTGTTTCAGGATGCCATCCTCCAAACGACTGCCACTATGAGGATGGGAATTTCAAGTGGTTCAGGAAATATGTTTTGCTGAGCAGGACCCTGGAACAGGCGGGGATAGATCCTAAAAGATTGAGGCAGGAATGGATATCAGCATCCGAGGCTGACAAACTCAAGAAGGTTTTGACGGAATTTACAGAGGAGATAAGGCAGCTCGGTCCCCTGAATCATACGATCAGGGAAGGGGGTGTGTAGAATGGGAAAGCCGAAGGTAGGATTTTACTGGTTTGCATCCTGCGGTGGATGTGAGGAATCGCAGGTGGATATAGCTGAAAAGATCGTTGATGTGATCAATGCTGTTGATATTGCCATATGGCCAGTTGCACTTGACTTCAAGGATTCTGATCTTGAGAGGATGGAGGATGGTGAGATGGTGGCATGCTTCCTCAATGGTGCCATAACCAACTCTGAGCACAGGAGGATTGCAGAACTATTCAGGAGGAAGAGCAAATACGTCATAGCCTACGGCGCCTGTTCATATATGGGTGGAATACCTGGCCTAGAGGTATCCAAGGACAAGAAATCCCTCATAGAAAGGGTGTACATAAAAGGTGACATTGTTGTTAACCCTGAGAAGAAGGTACCCGTAACAGAATATACTGAGGATGGTATAAAAATAGATATACCAGAGATATATGAAAGGCCCTACTCACTTGATGAGGTAATAGATGTTGATTTCTATGTACCTGGATGCCCTCCAACGCCGAATGTATTCCTGGATGCTGTTAACACTCTCCTCTCCGGAAAAATACCCGAAAAGGGTTATGTTTTTGGTAGCAGGAAATCCCTCTGTAATGAATGCCCCCTGAATAAGACAAAGCCCGAGAAGGTCCTGGTGAAGGAGTTCAAGAGGCCACATGAGGTAATACTTGACCCTGAAAAATGCTATCTGGCGCAGGGTGTAATTTGCCTTGGCCCGGTCACAAGGGGTGGCTGTGATGCACTCTGCATTAAGGGCGGAATGCCCTGCACAGGCTGCTTCGGTCCGCTTGATGGCATAAAGGACTATGGTGCAAAGGCAATCTCATACATAGCAAGCATCCTTGATTCTAAGGATCTTGATGAAATAAGGAGAACCCTGGAGAAGATTCCCGATCCCCTTGGAACATTTTACAGGTATTCACTTCCAGGTTCACTTATGTACAGGAAGAGGATAGGTGATGAAAAATGAAGGAGATTACAGTTTCGCCCCTTACAAGGCTCGAGGGGCATGGAAAGATAGAGATATTCCTCAACGATGAGGGTAATGTTGAAAAGGCCTATCTTGTAATAGATGAACTCAGGGGTTTTGAGAATTTCTGCAGAGGAAGACCAAGCGAGGACATGCCCCAGATAACGCAGAGGATCTGCGGTGTTTGCCCCACCGCACACCATACGGCATCTGTAAAGGCACTCGACGATCTTTATTCTGTCCAGCCAACAACAACTGCAAGGCTTATCAGGGAGCTCATGTACCATCTTTTCATGGTGGAGGACCATGCATTACACTTCTACATACTTGCGGGACCGGACATAATAGTTGGTCCCAGGGCACCAAAGGAGGAGAGGAACGTTGTTGGTATAATCAAAAAGATAGGGCTGGAAACAGCATCATACATCATAAAGACGAGGAAGAGCGTAAGGGACATGATGCAGTACATTGGTGGAAAGACTGTACATCCAGTATTTGGACTTCCTGGTGGTGTTGCAAAGGGTCTAAGAAATGAGGACAGGGAAAGGCTGATTGAACTTTCAAAGGCAGCGAAGGAGTTCTCCATAAAAACACTTGAGACCTTCAGGAACCTTGTTCTGAAGAACAAGGAATATCTTGATCTCTTCATGAGCGATTACTACAGGCATGAGACATACTATATGGGCCTTGTGAATTCAAGGAACCAGGATGAATTCTACGATGGACCCATAAGGGTGGTTGACCCCAGGGGGAATGAGTATGCAAAATTCCCTGTACATGATTATGAGAAACATCTGGCTGAACATGTTGAACCCTGGACATTTGTGAGGTTCACATACCTGAGGAACGTTGGCTGGAAGGGCTTCGTTGATGGCAAGGATAGTGGAATCATAAGCGTAGCACCACTTGCAAGGTTAAATGTTAGTGAATCAATGGCAACACCTCTTGCCAACGATGCTTTTGGAGAATTCTATGATACGGTGGGTGAGAAACCCGTTCATTACACTCTCATGAACCACTGGGCCAGGGTGATTGAGATACTCTATGCTGCTGAGAAGATTGAGGAGATTGTGAATAACGAGGATCTCTATGGTAAGAACATTAGGAACATCCCCCAGAGGGTGAATGAAAAAAGAACAGGTTATGGTGTGGTGGAGGCACCCAGGGGTACACTCATACATAAATATGTAACGGACGAGAGGGGTGTAATGGTTGACCTTGACCTGATAGTTGCTACACAGAACAATGCAGCCAGGATGTCCCTCTCAATAGACAAGGCGGCGAAGGGCTTCATTAAGGGAGGAAATGTGGACGATGGCATCATAAACATGGTTGAGATGGCCTACAGGGCCTACGATCCATGCCTTGCATGCGCCACCCATGAGATAACAGGAATGCACATCTTCGATCTTAACATAAGGAATAATAAGGGGGAGATCATTAAGAGAACGGTGATAGGTGATTGAGGAGTATCCTGATCTTTGGAGTGGGGAACAGGATACTTGGTGATGATGGAGCGGGTTCAATTGCAGCGGAAAGGCTCAGCCACCTTTCAGGGGAGGGCATAGAGATCATTGACGCCGGTACCTCCCTCTATTATTACCTCTGGCCCCTGGTTTACGAGGAAAGATTGCCGGATGAGATAATAATCATGGATATCATGGTGGGGGAGAAACCTGGAACCCTCCACCTCCTTGATTTCCCACAGATGGGAAAGGGTTTCCTCTCCACCCACCTTTTCCCCGACACCGATCTTTTTCGCAGGATTTCTGGGAGGAATGTTTCCATAAAGTTCCTCCTTTGCGAGGTGGGAGAATATGAAAAAATATTCACAGAGAATCTTAGCGAGAATGGAAGGTGCTGCGTTGAGAAAATGGTTGATTTCATTGAAAATTATATAAAAAAGATAAAATGATAAAATTTTTAGGGAATTAGATATTTACCACCTATATGAGTAAAGTTTTGAGAAATGCTGTGATCGGCGGAGGTGTGGCAGGCTTAACCCTTTCCCTGGGACTCAGTGATTCAACACTCTTCGATTCTGGGGAATACCATATATATCAGCCATCGCTCCTATACACATCTCTCTACGGCAAAGATGAAAAAAAGAGGAGTATAGCAAATATATACAGGGGAGAATTCAGGAATGAAAAGGTCAAGAAGATAGATCTTGATGATAGAAGGATTATTTCCAATAAGAATGAGTACACATATGATAGGGTTATCATATGCACCGGAACCTATCCTGATCCCGGAAGCATTGAAGGTCTTGGAAGATTAGCTGAGGATTCAGGAGATTTTGTATCATCATACACGAATGCCATGAAGGTATATTCAAGAATAAGCTCAATGAAAAGTGGTACAATAGTAACGGGGATCACCTATCCAGTTTACAGGTTTCCACCAGTTGCCATAGAGTTCACAATCCTACTGGAGGAGATCCTTAGAAAAAGGGGTGTGAGGAAGAATTTTGAAATAAAATTCATATCACCGTTCATAGGTGCATACCCTGCAAGGGTAATGGATTCTGTCCTCACGCCAATAATGAAGGAAAGGGGTATAGAGATAATCTCACCCTTCAATGTTGACAGGATTGATGTTAACAAAAGGGAGATATACTCACTTGAGGGTGATTCCTTGATTTATGATCATGCATTTCTCGTTCCACCATTCAGGGGAACGGACATAATTGATAAGTGCGTCAATGAGGATGGTTTCATAAACACTGATAAGGAAAAACTGAACATAAAGGGTTATGATGATGCCTTCGCACTGGGTGATGTCACCTCCATCCCCTCCGCAAAATCTGGCGCCACCGCTTACCTTGAGGCAAAAACACTCCTGAGAAGGTTTAAAGGTGAGGATGCACTATATGATGGGAGAACAAACTGCCCAGTGTATGTTGGAGATAAGAGAGCAACATTTGTTGTGAGCAACTACAGGCATGAGGCGCTCAGGATATATCCGAGGAGATCATACTATTATGCAAGAAAATTTTTGGATATGTTCTATTTTTACCTGATAAGGCACACAGAATTGATAGATTCATACCTGAGGAGGTTTGATCCCGAAAGGTTCAGATCTCAAGAGCATACCCAACAAGGTCCATGAGACCCTTCATCTTCAGTGGTACTTTATGGTAATCTATCACATATGGAAACTGTGCCTTGTCTATGGCACAGGGTGATATCATGTAGCTTGCACCAGTCTTCCACGAGAAATACACGGCTGGCCATCCGGCCCATGCCCTGAACTCATTCCATGCTTTCTCATCCGCAAGCAATCCGCCACCAGCACCACAGCAGAATGTTTCTTCTTTCGTAAACTTTGCCTCAACTGTTTCCCTTACTACCCTCTTCAATATCTCCCTTGGTTCATTCACGAGATTTCCTCCACGTGCATAGTTGCATGGATCATGGTAATTGTACAGATCATCATTTTTATTCCTGTCCACCTTGAGCTGACCCCTCTCGAGGGCCTTAAGTGTAAACTGATGTATGTGCATAAGCTCAATCCCATTTTTCACCAGCTCGTACCTCACGTAATTGTTTGCGCTCCTCCATCCATGCCCACATTCACCCCAGAGCACAGCCTTAACCCCCAGTCTCCTTGCCTCCCTCACAACAAAATCACCAAAGTCCCTCAGGTATTTCTCACTGGCAAATAGACCGAAGTTTGCTGCCTCAGTAGTCCTTGAGGATATTGTCCAGCTTTTACCAAGCATATCCAGGACCTTTGCATATCCCTTCATGGTGTCCGTGTTGACAAAAAGGTCAGTGGATGATGGTATGACAAGATAGTCAGCCTTGGAGTTCAGGGGTATCTTTAATTCTTTACCTGTTTCCTCCCTCATATCCTCTTCCAAAAAATTTACCACACTGGCAATGGCCTTTTCATTCAATCCAAGGTTGTTCCCCACCCTGTATACCTGTGCCAGTGTGGTAACCACATACTCAGGTATGATCCCCATGGAGGTGAGGACATTCCTCACGTTCCTTGTTATCTCAGCCTGATCAATACCGTTGGGGCAGAAGACTGAACATCTCCTGCATTCAGTGCACTGGTAATAGTATGAGTATATCCTCTGCAGGTCAACATTCTCCACCCTCGGATTTTTATATATCCTCCTAACAATCTCCGCCCTCCCAACGGGTGAATTGTTCACATCACCTGTTGATATGAACATGTGGCATTTATCTATGCATATGCCACAGTGCATGCATGTTTCCATAAAATTTCTGAATGCCTTTGTTTTTCCCAGTTTCATGAGGCCATCAAGAAATTCCCCCTCCTTTCCTTCCCTCCTTAGGTTTATCTTCTCAAGCTGATCATCCTTCGCCAGCCTCTCGTATATTTCATAGCTCCATTCTATGGATTTCTGCCTCTCCAGCCATTCCTCCCCCTTACCGCTGGGCGATTCAAGTACTATATCCCTAATGCTGTACCTCATGCAATTCACCTCTCATGGAAAATGGTGTAGAGTGTGGGGTTGGTGAAGAATGAGAATGGATGAAGTAGCTTGCTTAGTGGAATGTATATAACGAGGGTGCATGCAAGCGTAAAATGGACAAGGAAGACTGGCGCAATGGGTATGGATGAGGGATGAAGCAGAAAGAGTGATGATATGAATGGCCCCACCTCCTGGTATGCGAAGTAAGGGGGCAATAGGATTCTGATGAGTATACCGGTGACACCGAAGGAGAGGAGGAGTACCATGGATATATAATCATCAGCATTGCTTATCCTCCTCAGGTAAATGTTATCAATCCTCCTGAAAAGGAGGTATGATCCTGAGATTATGAATATAGCACCAAGGAGGTTTCCAGCGATGAAGGATATGTTTTCTATGGTGCTTTGAGCGATACCCATTGAAACAAGATATGGTTCAAGGAATAGGTCAAAATGTGCAAGTATGATTATCCAGAGTGAATAATGGAAGAGCAATGACATTATCCTTATTCCCCTGTCATATCTCATGCTTGAGAAGAGGAACACCCTCTTGAGTATGTTCTTCAGGGCATCAAGCCTGCTATTCTGGCCGGGATAGGTGAAGAGGTATGG
The DNA here is from genome assembly GCA_002878135.1 of Candidatus Aciduliprofundum sp. Taxonomy (GTDB): domain Archaea; phylum Thermoplasmatota; class Thermoplasmata; order Thermoplasmatales; family ARK-15; genus ARK-15. Next base: position 6,729 of record PNIT01000164.1, on the reverse strand, counting down.
AAAACCAAGGTAGGTGTCGGTGAGACCCTTTCTTGAGAATATCCATGCAAGGATATAGTATATGGTACCAACCAGGAATACAACTATCGATATATAAAAATAGGTGATGAGGATTATGGATATCTCATTCAATGGACTCTACCATCCCTTCAAGTAGTTCTTCCACCTTTTCCTTCCCTATTTCATTCACATTGTATATTATGCCGGCACAGCCCCTGGAAGAGCACATTAGGGAAATGGCAAAATCGCTTGAATAAATATCTATCCTCCTCACAGGATCCATCCTCAGGCCGCAGAACCTTGAGTACAATGAGGCAATGGAACCTATCAGGTTATATACTGTACCGCAGAGCATTGCTGTTGAATCCGCCTGCTCAGGCGTAAGTGTCTTTGAACTGTATGTTATAAGCCTTCCTGAAACATCGAATATGCCTGCTCCTATTATTCCCCTAATTTTTATGGCTTCACCGGGCTTCATTTTCCACCACCTTCCCTGAGGAGCATAAGTGATCTCAGGTCAAGATCATCCATACTCTGCTGGTAGAAGGGCAGACCGGTCTTCTCAAAGAATCTTTCCCATCCTATCCTCTCAATCCATGCTATGAGCCTTTCACCCTTTCTTGCCTCTCTCTTCCATGTCTCTATGATCCTCATGACAGCCTTTACCGTGAGCTCATACCTGGGGGGATCGTTTGGGAGGAAAGGTACAACAACCCTTCCCAGCTGTGTTCCTGGTGGTATGGATGATGCCTTTCCACCTACAAGGATAGCATGGCCATCAGTCTTCTCCGGTGTTTTGAATATTATACCACTGCATGCACCAACGCACAGGCCGCAGCCGATGCAAAGATTTTCCCTTATCTCAATTGTTTTTTCTGCCTGCTTGAGCTGTATTGCACCCACAGGGCATATCATTGCTGTACCCATGAGATCGCAGGATTTTACATTCTCAGTTACAATAGGTATCTCAGTGTGTATTCCCACAATGCTTATATCCGCGAGGAATCCACCCCCACAGGCGCTAGGGCAACCTGATACAGCTAATGTCAATTTGGCTGGCAATTCCTCCTGATTGAAGTATTTGAATGCCGCATCACCCAGGCTCTTGGCTATGGATGGCGCATCAGTGGCAGCAAGGGCACAGTGAAAATATCCTGCACAGCTTGTTATGTTCCATAGATGGTTTCCCCATCCTCCAACTGGGAATCCCATTTCTTCAAGCTCCTTCTTTAGCCTCCTTGCATCCTCAAGTGTTCTTGCAAAGAATTCTGGATTGAATGCACCTGTGAATCTCATGTAACCCCCGAAATATCTATCTGCAAGATCAGCAAATTTTCTTATGGTCTCTGTACTATATCTTGCGTTTGATGTGGATGCTGCCCTTACGGTGTATATTTTTTCACTGTCTGAGAGATGTTCCATTATTCCAGGTTCAACCATCCTGTGCCCCTTCCACCTTCCCATATTTCTCTTCAGTATATCTGGCATGTAATCTGTAAATGGTCTTGGCGGTCCCTCCATGATCATTCACCTCCAATGGATTTTTTCAGTTCCTTCATCATCTTCTCCTTCTCCTCATCAGTCACCTTGATGAATATATTTGTCCTCAGATCCTTCACGTTATGTGCCCTTTCTTCCTTTCCTATGAGGTGAAGGAAATTCTTCATGCCTATGCGGAATAGCATATCACCCAGCCTCTCCTTCCTCGCAGCGTTCTCAATGTACACCTCTATGATCTTATCTATGAGGTCAAAGGCCTGGTATGGGTCATCAAATTTCTCAACAAGCTTTGCAGTGAATGGACCCTTCTTCCCCCTCAGTTTACCACCCACATATAGTAGGTATTTTTTCCTTTCACCCGGTAGGAGTGCACCATCTGACATAACTATGCATTTCATGCACTGTATGCACAGTCCACCATCTATATCCAGCTGCCCTTTCCTTATACTTATTGCACCCGTTGGGCATGATCTTGCTATCTCCTCCTTCCTTTCCTTTGGCATGTTTTCAATCTTTTCCTTAACAATCCTAGGTGCACCCTCCCAGCTACCAACTATTGCAATGTCCCCCTTCTGGGTAGCCCGAGCACAGTCGAGTGGACAGCCAGAAACCTTCAGCTTCATCTTATGGGGGAATGTGGGGTATTTGGCATAATCGTTGAACCTGTCATAGAAATCATCCCTCAGCTTGGGCGCATTGAAGAGGGCGTATTCGCATAGTGCAGGACCGACACATGTTGTTGTATTCCTGAACGCATCGCCCGTTGAACCTACCTCCATGCCTGAGGCCCTGAATTCGGATACAAAATCCCTTATCCTTTCCTTTGGTATACCCGGTATCTCAAAATCCTCGCTTGTGGTGATTGCATGGACCATTGAAACACCGTATTTATCCGCAAAATCAGCAATATTCCTTAACATTTTGCTTGTAACAAAGTTTCCTGATGGAAGATATATCCTGACAACATTTGCACTCTCTCCAATATCCGGCCTGCTCGTCACCCTCATCAGTATGCCAGTGGGCACGCCTGGAACAGAAACATATCCGCCAGTTGTCCAGAGATCCCTCTTCAGGTAGAGTGAGGCTGCATAAAGCTTGAGTGGATATCTTGTCTTTTCTGTCTCCCCAATATAGCTTGGCCATGGGCCTTTCTTCAATTCCTTTATTATCTCTAGACCCTTCACCACCTCTTCTGGATCCGCCATCATTTCTCACCCCTGTATTCCCTCAGGGTATAATCTGTGACAAGAACATAGCCGTGCTCCTTTGCAAATCTGATTATTCCTTCCCTTTCTTCCTCCTTCACATCCGCCTTTATTATTGGTATCTCATTCTCCTGGGCATCTACCCTCTGGCACCTACCTATGGTTGTTATGCAATTGGGGCAAACCTGGTCCCTTGATAGAAGGTACTTCAACCTCTTCTCCCTGATAGGTGATTTTAACTCCTCTTCCCTGAAGACATCTATGGCATATCCACAGTTAGGGCAAACAGCATATATCATTCAGACGCACCCCGTTGGTTTCGGTGCACCAGCTAGCCTGCATGCACCCTTTGCAGGACCCGTTGGGAAAAGCTCATATATCTTCTTCAGATCAAAGCCTGTATTTTTCACAAGCATCCTTATGGGTGGGCAGCTGTCATACTGCATATAATAATCCCTCAGGTATCTGATTACCTTCCAGTGATCTTCCGTCAGATTCTCTATACCTTCCTCCTTTGCCACCGCCAGAACAAACTCCTCACACCAGTCCCTGGGATCCATGATAAAACCGTCCTCATCAATGGGTATCTTCTTTATTGTACCATCCTTCAATTTAACCTCTACAAATCTCTCATCTCCCATTCTATCACCTTCCTTACCACTAATAGTGGTAATAATTTGAAAATATAAAAAAGTTTTGTTACTTATAAAGGTGTGTTCTCAGCAAAATAATGTGAGAATCACGAGAATTTTTATAAAGATACAATCATCTTCAAGTCTAGGAAAATTTAAACTAAAATTTTTTATTTACAGTTGGTTTTATTTCCCCAGAGGAACTCAAAGTGATCCTTGTTTGCCATTATGCATTCCTTTGCACTCACATCAATTCCATAAAGTTCTCCATCTGGCTGAGCTATTGCAAGGAGAAGCTCCCTTTCATCCACTATTATCATATATTCATAAAATGATTCTATTATCCTGTACTCAATACCTGCCATTTCCATAAAATCTATGCAGTCCTGTGAAAAATTACCAAGTACCCTTATCTTAACATTCTTATTCAATGCAAGCGCTCCAAGTGTATCCATGCAGTTAAGTGCCCTCAGGGGCCTGTGACCTGCGATGAGCACCTCCTTTTTTGCACTATCAATCATCTCCTTCGCTTTTGCAAATACCCTTTCACGACCTTTTATGGTCCATATGAATGAAAGGGATTCATTCTTCCTGGTGCTATATTTATCCTTAATTTCCTTGAATGCCTTTTCCATCATTTCGAGCTTTTTGGAGTATTCATTCTTGAATTTCTCAATTACCTGGGGAAGGGATATCTCCGGCTCTATTGGCCTGAATTTTAAGGGCCTCCCCACAGACCTTTCCACAAACCCCTTACTCTCAAGCGATGAAAGAACCTCATATATCTTTGCCTGTGGAACATTGCTCTGGAGGGCAATCTGCCAGGCTGTGGTTTCTCCAAGTTTAAGGAGCGTTTCGTAGACCCTTGCCTCATAGTTATTAAGATCAAATGTGTAAAGGTAAAGGAGGAATTCATCATCCTTGAACTTTTTTGTTTTCATAGTTAAAGCAAATTAAAATCACTTATTTACCTTTTTTTAAAAAAAAGAAAAAAAATTATTGTTTTTTGGAGAATTTGAATATCCCTGTTTCATTGCTGGCATCAATATTCTTGTTGGTTAAGAGGTAGTACAATGCAAGACATGCAATACCGAATCCTATCACTATCACTACCACACCAATCATTCCTGCTGTTGCTGCATCCATCTTAATCACCTCAGAATGGCCCCTGCGCTCCAGGCCCCAGGGCCCAGAGGAATCCAGGTATTGCGAATGTATAGAGGGCTGCTATGAGACACATAACACCGAGGTATTTCTCTGGCAATTTGCCTGCCAGGAAGAATCCTGCCATGTTCATGGTAATGAACCATACAAAGGCTATGCTGAAATGATAGTACCATGCGCTCAGACCGTAGTACTGAAAACCAAATATCCAGAATATTCCATATGCCAGTGTAATCCATCCCACAAGGATTGCTATTGGTGCCATCACATTTGCCTTCACACCAAATATGTTCATTAGCCCTACCATGATGAAGAACAGGCCATACATGGTCGCCAAACCGGCCACATAGTTTGATATGGGACCAAGCATAGAGAGTGCCTGAAACATTACCACATTAATTATAAAAAATACACCCCCAACAAAAGCAACTATCCCAGCTGCAATAGCTGAAACCCTGTTCCTTTCAGGATTCAAATGCAGTGCACCGAACGCTGTTAAAACAAAGGCCCCTGCAAACATCAGGGGAACTATCGCCTTTCCCATCACCAATGGTTCCACCATTTTATCACCTCAAGTGGTAATTACCACTATAAGTGGTAATATTTTGATTCTATTTAAATTTTTCAATTCTGTTCTAAAAAAATTAATCAGGAGTTTAGAATTTTCTTAAGAGAATTGAAATTTATAATTTTATATTTTTAAAAAAATTATGATTGATTATGGAATTTATTGAAAATATTTTTAATTTTAAGAATTTATTTTTTTAATAGGGAATTTTTATATTGGAGATTTATTTTACCATCTGAAAGATGGATCCTTACATTCTAATAGAACTGTTCATAATTACATTTGTTCTAGGCATAATGGATAGTGCCTACGGTCAGGGCTATGGGACAATAGGTACACCTTTACTTCTCCTTATAGGAATTCCTTCAAAGACAGCAATACCTATTATACTATTTTCACAGTTCATCCTGGGAACTATGAGTTCAATTATGCACCACAGGTTGAAAAATATAGATCTGAGCAGCAGGAAGACTCATGACACTAAGAGGTTCATGATATTCGGAGTAACAGGTTTAATAAGTGTTGTGGCCGCTAGCATCATTGGAGCTACCCTGCCCTCAATAATAGTGAGATATTACATAGGTATAATGGTTACAGCTGTGGGAATCCTTATACTGATTAATTTTAGATTGAAATTCACCTGGTTGAAGGCATCCATTATTGGAATAATAAGTGCCTTCAACAAGGGCCTGACAGGTGGAGGTTACGGACCGATAGTAACAGGTGGTCAGACCATAATAGGTGTTGATGGAAAGAGCTCTGTAGGTATAACATTATCATCTGTGGCTATCATCTGCCTTGCGGGTTTTATAACATGGGCAGTTGTGCACCCAGTACCACCAATGGATATGCTTCTGGTTACGGCATTGTCAGGAATATCTTCACCATTCATTGGGGCACGTATAACAAAGTTATCCGGAAGCTTGAGGTTTAAATACATCATAGGTTCAATCATCCTTATACTCGGTTTAGCCACACTGGCCGGAATAGCCAGGTCCTGATGCATCTATTATTCCTGAATACATATATTAGGTTTCGGTATAATATTATTACTATAGTTTTGCGATTTTATAAATTTAGAATACTAAATAAAAAACATTATTTTAAATACTTCAGAGAAAAGTAGGATTCGCTTAAATGACATTATTATAAAAATATAGTTTAAAATATCAATAGAAATCTCTGCAGTGGGAGATTTTAAAATTTTATATATTTTATGGATATAAATTAAAACGCAAAACTATAGTTATTTATATTATTTATTTCCCATCATATTTACAAATTCTGACCTCTCAATTATTCCATTTTTTGTGATATTTATCACAAGCAGGAGGATCCATCAAATAATAATCATTGTCTTTACTTAAGATTAAGAAAACACAACCGCCATAAATTTCTGCCTAAAGTTGAGCCAATTGATCATCATAATTAAATTCAACACGTGGATGTTCTAAATTGAGTTATAAATTTTGTTTAAATGTCTGATGAAATTCTAAAAAAAGAAAAATATATTTAAGATAAATATTCTAAATAAACATGTTGGGGTTGCCGAGAGCACAAGTTGCAGGCATGGAAAGCCTCTTCTTCGAAATGGGAGCGTGAGTTCAAATCCCAATCCTACCGCATCTACCTTGAATGCATGAATTTTTCACCGTAATAC
>PNIT01000024.1 GCA_002878135.1 Candidatus Aciduliprofundum sp. | reverse complement strand
GGTATGCTCCCGGCGGGATTTGAACCCGCGTCGAGGGATTGAGAGTCCCTAATGCTTGACCGGTCTACACCACGGGAGCGAATAATGCTCAATTACAATCTATATGATAAAATTTTTCGTGACATTTGAAAGCAAGGGTCAAGAAATATTTATATATTTTTATTGTGTAAAGTTTTGATGCGCATCGAGGTACGAGAATGCCAATAGTTACTGAGATCCCTCCACCGGAGGTGCAGGTAATAACGGTGCCAATGCTGGCAAGGGCCATCGTAAATGGCATAAGTGGCGAGACAAAGATGAATATGGAGGAGGCACTTAACATAGCACAGCACATACTAAACTTCTTCGGTTTTGAAGAAAGGATCATTGATAATTACCTTGAGCCCGATGACAGGGGTCTTTTTTACATGCTCGAGGAGATTAGGATACTCATCCCGGAAAGGGAGGAAACAACACTCTATGATGGAAGGGAATGGAGGATACATTACTGGGTGATAAATACACGAAGGGTGCTTGAGCTGCAGGTGGAGAAGGAGGAGAGGGAGAAGGAATTCACAGAAGAGGACATCTATAAGGAGATTCCCGACGAATTCTGGACAAGGGGAGTAGGTGAGTAATGCACATAGCGGTTATAATCGAGGATCTCTGCCACCCAAAGAAGTGCCAGCATGAATGCCAGTATTACTGCCCACCACAGAGGATGGGTGAAAAGGTGGTTGAATTTGGGGAATCGGGTTTTCCTTCCATATCTGAGAAACTCTGCATAGGCTGCGGAATATGCGCCCACAAATGCCCCTACCAGGCCATTAGGATAATAAACCTCCCTGAGGAGCTTGCTGAGGAGAATATTCATCAGTACAGTGAGAATGGATTCAGGCTCTACAGGCTCCCTTCAATAAAGAAGGGTGTTCCCATAGGGATCCTTGGCCAGAATGGTCTTGGTAAAAGCACGGCCATAAATATTCTCTCAGGTTTCATAATACCGAACCTTGGAAGATTCTCTGAGAAGGTGGAGAAGGATGATGTGATAGATTATTTCAAGGGCACGAACTATGCCGATTACTTCAGGAACCTTTATGCTGGTAAGATAAGGGTATCAACAAAGCCGCAGTACGTGGATATAATTCCAAGGCTGTACACGGGTAAGGTAAGGGAACTTCTTTCAAAGGTGGAGAGTAATGAGAAGGATCTATGGATAGAGAGATTCCACCTTGAGAATATCATGGATAGGGATATTGGAACACTTTCAGGTGGTGAACTCCAGAGCCTTGCCCTTGCAACAACCCTCATGAAGGAAGCTGACATATACTTCTTTGATGAGCCATCCAGCTATCTTGACATAAGGCAGAGGCTTGAATTCTCAAAGATAATAATGGAGGTATCAAGGAAAAAGCAGGTTTACATAGTTGAGCATGACCTTGCCATACTTGATTTCCTTGCAGAGGAGGTTCACATACTTTACGGTACAGAGAATGCATTCGGTGTTGTATCTAGGCCACTCTCAACCAGGCATGCAATAAATTCATACCTCTCCGGTTTCATAAAGGAGGAGAACATAAGGATAAGGGACTGGGAGGTAAAGTTTTTCATCCATCCACCCAGCGTAGACAGGAATATGGTACCACTCATCACGTGGACGGAGATTGTGAAAAACTACGAGAATTTCAATCTAAGGGTAATGCCCGGAAGATTGCTGAAGGGTGAGGTTGTTGGCGTAGTTGGACCCAATGCAACAGGAAAGACAACATTCGTAAAGATACTTGCAGGTGTTGAAAAACAGGATTCCGGGGATATAGATTGCAGGGTAAAGGTGAGCTACAAGCCACAGTACATAAAATTCCCTGAGGGTAGAAGTGTTTTGGATATTGTTACATCTGAGCTGAAGGAGGGCTTCGAGGATCCATACTTCAAGAATGAGATATGGGAGCCATTCAACCTGAGGATAATACAGGAATCAAATGCTGTGGACCTTTCAGGTGGTGAGATGCAGCTGGTGGCCATTGCAATCGCCCTGGGTAGGAATGCAGATGTATTCCTGCTTGATGAGCCGTCAGCTTATCTTGATTCCGCAAGGAGGATCTCCGTTGCCAAGGTAATAAGGAGATTCATGGAAAAGACAAAGAAAACTGCCCTTGTTGTTGACCACGATGTTTATTTCATAGACCTTGTATCCGATTCACTCATGGTCTTCGAGGGGAATCCGGGTATAAGTGGCACTGGCACAGGCCCATACAACATGAGGGACGGTATGAACAGATTCCTCAGGAACGTTGGAATAACCTTCAGGAGGGATGAGAATACAAAGAGACCTAGGATAAACAAGCCTGATTCCTACAACGACAGGGAACAAAAAAATAAGGGTGAATATTATTATCTCTAACCATGATCATTCTTGATTACAGGGAGAGGAGTATAATACCCAAAATCCTTGAGATTGAAAACCATGTTGAGGTAACAAGCCTGAGTGTGGGTGACATAATAATACCCAATGGTAATGAATGCGTAATCATTGAGAGAAAGGAAACACATGATTTTATTGATTCCATAAAGACATCAAGGTTATGGGATCAGCTCGCGAGGTTGCAGTTGCAGGAGAATATTCTTGATTTCAGAATAAAGAGGAGGATTCTCCTTCTCCATGGGAATATACTTCCTGCGGTCATAGGTGAAAGAATTTCCTGGGCAAGCGTCTTCGGTGCATTGATGGAGATAGTTTATGTATATGGTGTGCAGGTTTTCCAGGTGGAAACGGACTATTCCCTGGGTGAATTCATAAGGGTATTAAAGAAAAGGGAGGAGGAGGGTAAAAATGATGGTAACGTCAGGGTGAGGTGGGAGAGAAAGATAGAGTACAGAAGGGATGACCTTTCCTGGAAACTTTACATCCTTTCCTCAATACCCTATGTTGGTGAAAAGACCGCTAAAAAGCTCCTGGATAGATTCGGTAGTATTGAAAGGATTTCCAGGGCCTCCATATCTGACCTGATGAAGGTGGAGGGTATAGGAAAGGAGAAGGCAAAGTTGATTCACAGGCTACTTCATTGAACCGATCCTTGATATTGAAATGCCCTTGGATGTGAAGTCATACCTGAATATACCCACCTTCTCCGGGTGGTTCCTGAATTTTTTAATGGTGAATATCCTGTCAAAACCAGACTGTGTTCTCACATTCTCCATGGTGAATATTATGTCCACTATTTCCTCCACGCCGCTCTGAACTATGCTTGGATAGAGTGTGGTAACAAGTGTAAAGAGTGCCACGCCCCTCTGGTACTGTGTATGTGATTTTATCATCCTTAGCGTTGATAGAACCCTTGAGTTATCCTCTATGCCGAAGAAGAAGTCAAGGGAGTCTATCGCTATCCTGAATGGTGGTTTCAGTTCAGATATGTTGTATGTAAGTAATGTGAGTATGTCAAGCTCCCTCTCAATCCTGAACTTGTATGGCCTCAGTATCTCCTCTGCAGGTATGCCCCTCTCCCTGTACCTGCTTATCTGTATCTCCTTCTCAAGGTATTTCCTGTAGAATTCCTCTCCAATATTTATTATCTTTATATCCGTCTTCCAGTTGAACTCCTTCATGGTATTTATGACATCATCTGTCCTCTCCGTAGTTGTTATGTATATTGTTTCTTCCTCAGGGAGATGGGCGGATGAAAATTGCTTGGCAAAGAGCTCGATGCCTGAACCTGGGCTACCTGATAGTAGAACTGTATAACCTGAGGGTATGCCGTACATGAGCGCATTGTCAAGGTTTTCTATGCCTGTTGTAACGTACTTCATTCAGTCCACCTCCAGTGTCTCGTCACTGACAAAATTCATTATGCTCATTATCTCCTGTGTTGTTTGCTCCTTTATTGATAGTAGTGCCATGTATGAATTCCTTGACCTAAGGAATGTAACAAAAAGGTGAAGGAATTCAGAGAGTATCTTCATATCGTTGTGAATTGCAAGTGAATTTATTGAATCTATTATTACCAGGGTAACATCCTTTATGTGCTTGTTCATTATGTACTGTGTCTTGAGCATTATGTTTTCAAGCATGGTAGGACTCTCAACATAAACAGCATTCTTCTTTATTTCAGTGGAATTCATCATGAGATGGGATATACAGTCAACGTAGAACACCCTGTTCTCATCTATTCCATATATCTCAAGTATGTTTGATATGCTATTTGATGGTATGGTGGCCGATATGTAAATGAGATGTATCCTCTTATTTATTGTAAACTCGTCCATAAGAACCTTTATGACATCTATATAGCTTGAGAGTGATATTGTTATGCCTATGGAAACAGGTTCATTGTATTCCCTTATCCTCTTTTTGAACTCCTCTATGTTCATATGTACATCTCACCTCCCCCCTTGAGCAGTGGAACAAGAAGTATACCTATGCTGGTTATGTCCAGAACATATGTTGCCCTTGAATGTGAGGTGCCCCTCATCTTCACCACCCTGAGGGTCCTGAGGAGGTCGCCCTTCCTCTCAAGGTTATCAAGGAGTATTATGCCATCTGAAACTGCCTCCTCCACACCATACTGTGAATATCCCTTAGCTGAAGGTAGAAGCTCCGATACAAGGAATGTTGTGCACCCGAGCTCAGAAAGGGCCTTGCTAAGCCTCAGGATAAACTCCATTATTTTTTCCTCTGTCTGCAATCTATAGCATATGGATGTGATTGAATCTATTACCACCCTCTTAACACTGAACTCATGCACTATCTTTACAATGTTCTGTATCAGTATATTTATATCATCCAGTGTGAACTGAAGCTTGTTCATGCCAAGCTTCTCATATATCTCAGGTATATCAACGAATATTATGCCCTTCTGTATCATCTCCTTTGAGAAAAAATCATAATTTATCAGGTTTTCAAGAAGTTTTTCTGAGGCCTCAGTGACTGAGATATAGAGCCCCTTCTCACCAGACATTGCACCGTGAACGAGGAATTCTATGCTTAGGGTGGTTTTACCAGTTCCAGCTGAACCAGTGATTAAAACTGTATTACCCTTGGGAATTCCGCCATTTA
>PNIT01000180.1 GCA_002878135.1 Candidatus Aciduliprofundum sp. | reverse complement strand
TGTATCAATGCTGAGGGATTTGAATGGCTGACAATTTAGTATTCTACAAAGAGACGGAGTTCAAGGATACAGAGATAGGGAAAATACCGAAGGAGTGGGAAATTGTTAAACTTGGTAACATTATTTCTCTAGAGTATGGAAAGGGGCTACCCCAAAGTGATAGACTTGAAGGAGACATTCCAGTCGTCGGCTCAAACGGAATTGTGGGCTTTCACAATATGGCATTGACCAAAGGACCAGGGATTGTGATTGGCAGAAAAGGAACAATTGGAGCTGTTTCATGGATTGATAAAGACTATTGGCCAATTGATACAACCTACTATGTGAAAACCAAAAGAAGTGATATTTTTCTGAGATGGTTATTCTATGTATTGTTGCTTATAGATCTAACAAAATTACACTTGGCTGACGTTGTACCTGGATTGAAGAGAGAATTGGTGTATTCCCAAAAGTTGCCTCTTCCTCCTTTTTCAGAACAGCAGCAAATCGCCTCAATCCTTTCAACAATAGACGAAGCAATTCAGAAGACAGACGAAGTGATTGCAAAGACAGAGAGACTAAAGAAAGGGATGATGCAAGAGTTACTGACAAAAGGAATAGGGCACAAGGAGTTCAAGGATACAGAGATAGGGAAAATACCTAAAGAGTGGGAAATTGTTAGGTTTCAAGAGATATGTGAAAAACTGAAGTCAGGTGGGACACCTTCAACAAAAAAGCCACAATATTACAATGGAGACATACTTTTTGTAAAAATAGAGGACATAACCAATGCTAGAAAGTATTTATATTCCACTAGCACAACGATTACCAAAGAGGGATTAAACAACTCCACAGCTTGGTTGATTCCGAAGAATTCTTTGTTACTGGCGATCTATGGAAGCTTAGGTTCGGTTGCTATAAACAGAATAGAAGTGTCCACGAACCAAGCCATTCTTGGAATTGTGTTAAAGCGAGAAAGAGCTGAAACGGAATTCTTTTATTATTTGTTCTCAAACCTAAATTTGAAAAAGTTTGCAAAGCAGACTACTCAGGCAAACCTTACAGCTGATATAATAAGAAAACTCTACGTGCCATTGCCCCCACTTCCTGAACAACAGCAGATCGCTTCAATTCTCTTAGCAGTCGACAATAAGCTGGAGCTATTGAGAAAGGAAAGAACCAAGCTTGAAACGCTCAAGAAAGGATTCATGGATGAATTGCTTACTGGTAAGATAAGGATGGGGGTGCGATCTTAATGCCTTCCTTCAATGAAAAATCACTTGTTGAGGATTATATTGTCGAGAAGCTAGAAAAAAAGGGATGGCGATTCATATCAGCTGAAGACCTGGAAAGAGAAGGGTTAGAGGAAGTTCTCTTGACACCAGTTCTTATCAGGTCTCTTTACAAATTAAATTCTGATATTGGAATAGGCGATGAAGAGGTAAGGCAGGTGATAAACGAACTTACCTTAAGGAGCACTAGAAGCGAGCGGATAAGGCAGATACTTAATTTCTTCAAGTTTGGCTTACCTGTAAAATTCGAAAAGGAAAGGGAGGTCAAATATGTCAGGCTATTTGACCATAAGGAAATAATGAATAATGAGTTCATAGTAAGCAGGCAGGTTACTCATAGAAGCGGAGATAATGAGATCCGCAATGATATAATTCTCTATGTAAATGGCATCCCTCTGGTTAACATAGAATGCAAGAATCCTGCAAACTTTGCAGAGAGCGTTTACAATGCGTACTCACAGATAAAGAGGTATGAGAGAACAATACCTGAGCTGTACAAGTATATGCAGATAGGTGTTGCAGCAAGAGAAACTGCTCTATACTTCCCTATAGTGCCATGGCAGAACGAAGATGAAGTGAAAAAGCATCAATGGAGGGAAGAAGGGCTAGACCCTATTGACTCCCTGATAGAGATGCTTCGGCCTGATTCATTGCTGAATATAATAAAAAATTACCTCTTCTTCAGGATAGAGCATGGGAGTGCTACGAAGGTAATTGCAAGGTATATGCAGTATAGAGCAGCTGAGAAGATATACAACAGAACCATCAATCACATAAAAGGTGTAGAGCCAAAGGACAAAGGACTGGTATGGCACTGGCAGGGCTCAGGTAAGACTTTAACTATGATATTCGCAGCAAACAAGCTGTACCATGATGAATCGCTTGAAAATCCCACCATATTCTTCATAATAGATAGAGAGGAGCTAGAAGAGCAGCTTGTTGAAGAATTTAATGCACTTGACATAGCAAAGCCTGATAGGATATATTCGATTGAAGCGTTGAAAAAGGCACTGGAGCACGATGAAGGTAAAGGAAAGAGAGGGATAATAATAACGCTCATACAGAAGTTCAGGCCTGATGAGCTCTCTGCCCTTCAAAAATCATTAGAAGAGCAGGGTTATACAATAAGGGAAAGGAAGAATGTTATTGCATTTGTAGATGAAGGGCATAGAACTCAGTATGGCACGTTAGCTGCGCAGATGAGAGGTATTTTAAAGAATGCTACATTCTATGCATTTACAGGCACACCTATTGCTAAAGGCTCAAGGGATACATACTATCAATTCAGCTATCCACCTAATGAAAATTACCTTGATAAGTATTTTATCACTGATTCGATAGAGGATGGCTTTACACTCAAAATTGTTTACCAGCCTAGACTGGAAAGGGATGTGCATCTAAAGAGAGAATTGCTGGATGCATTTCTTGATACAGAGCTTGAAGAGATACCTGAAGAGTTCAGGGAGAAGGTTGAAGAGAAGCTCAAAAAGAATATGGACCTCATAAGGGTAGTATTGGAGAACCCAGAGAGGATAAAGAAAGTTGCTAATGATATAGCTGAGCATTTCAAGGATAACGTTGATGGCAGGTTCAAGGCTGTAGTTGTTGCTGTAAGCAGAAAGGCATGCGTTTTGTACAAAAAGGCATTAGATGAACTGCTGCCAAAGGATTATTCAGAAGTTGTTATGACATTCAACAGGAATGACCCACCTGAAATTTCAGATTATCTGGCAGAGCTTCAAAAAATGTACCTTGGCAAAGAGATTGATGGGATAAGAAAAGAGATAGTCAGAAAATACAAGGAAGAAGAACTGCCTAAAATTCTAATCGTAACAGATATGCTGCTAACAGGCTTTGATGCTCCGATCCTTCAAACTATGTACCTTGACAAGCCTTTGAAGGAGCATAGATTATTGCAGGCTATCGCAAGAACAAACAGGCCATACAAAGATGTTAAGGAAGCAGGAATGGTAATCGATTATGTCGGAATATTAAAGCTGCTGGTAAGAGCCTTTGAAATGTACAGCAAGGATGAGATAAAGGGGGCTCTCTTCAACATAGATGACATAAGGGATGAATTCCTCAAGGCAAAGCAGAAGATACTTGACATATTCAAAGATGTTCCCAAAGATGGTTACAGCAGGGAGGCTATGGAGAAGGCTATAGAAGTATTGACTAGCGATGTAGCTAGCAGTAATAACTTCATAGCCAATTATAAAATTCTAAGGAGGGACTTTGAATTGCTAGGGCCGGATGAGGTCAAGCAGGAGAGTTTCTCTGAATATAAATGGATAACAGCAATATATGTTTACTACTGTAATACTGTACTAAGGAGCTCTATCGATGAAGCTGACATGTATGCAAAGAGCTATTTCAAGAAGACTCTAAAGCATGTGTACGAGTCTATGGAGCTGGAGGACATCCAAAAGACACTTCCTTCTATTGCATTCGACAGCAATTATCTGAGGAACATTGAGGAGAAGCTGAAGACAAAAGAGGAAAAGGCAGCTAACATAGTGTTTACTCTCAACAGGTTTGTGCTTGTCGATAAATCCAGGAGCCCTATATATGAATCGTTGAGCGAAAAGGTTGAAAAGCTACTAGAAATGTGGAAAGAAAGGAAGAAAGATTATGCCAAGATATACAGTGAAGGAGTAGAGATAATTCAGGATATACAGAAGCTTCAAGAAAGACAGAAGAGCCTAGGGCTAGGAGACCTGCAATATTCTGTCCTTTTGACGCTTGAGGCAAAATTAGGACAGAAAGAAGAATTGGTAAAAGATGTAAATGAACTGTTTGAGTCATTAAAAAGATACACATTCAAAGGATGGTATATGCAGCAGTCAGCGAGAAAGGATGTGCAAAAAGAAGTCAGGAGATTCATCAGGCAGCGGTACTTCAAGAAGTATAGGCTGACCCAAAAAGATATTGATGAATTGTTCGATAAAGTGATGGGGATGATATATGAACACGGTACAAAGGGATAGAGCAACCAAAATGCCAAGTAATATAGAATATGAGGTAAGGTACAGAAAGATAAGGTATCCTCGTTTGGAGTTCAAAACAGGAAATCTCGTTCTTGTTTTACCTCTTGGATACAAGGATGAAGCTTCATTACTTAAAAGGCATGAAAGGTGGATAAATAGCAGGATTGCAATGATAAATGAAGCATTAGAAGAATCTAAGAATCTAACCTTAGTAATGAGAACAAAAGAGGAATTTCATTATGTAATAAAAAAGTTATTGCATAAATATGAGAAATTACTTGGAAAGAAAATCAATAAAATATACTTCAGAAGAATGAGATCAAAATGGGCTAGCTATAGCACAAAAAATAACATAACGATAAACACCATGATGCAGTATCTGCCAGATGAATTGCTATCCTATGTAGTCTTCCATGAGTTGTTGCATACGGAAATAAGAAAACATAACGCTAACTTCTGGAGAAATATAGAAAGGAGATTTAGTAACCATGATGAATTAGAAATGCAACTATTTTATTACTGGTTCTTACTCCAGAAAGAGATGACCCAAAGCCAAATGAACAAGATATGAAAAATGATACGGGATAGAAAAATGGCTGTGGGAAGGAATCAAACAACCTTGACAAAACTCAAGTTATAGGCATTGACGAGGATTCATACCTTGTGTATGAGAATCTTACGGAATTCTACGATTGGGTCTTGTCATTGAGGCCCAAGGATGTCAGGGATAAGGGAATATCTGAGAAGGAATTGAAGAAGAAAAAAGCTGAGATAAGTAAAGGAAAGAGGCTGAATTTCAAAACTAAGGTGAACAGAACTCTCCTTAAACTCTACAAATCAAGGCTGACCAATAGTTGATTATTATTCCTATATATGAATATTCATTTAAATAGGGGTGACATTTTTTCAGTCTTATATATA
>PNIT01000026.1 GCA_002878135.1 Candidatus Aciduliprofundum sp. | reverse complement strand
CGGGCAGCCCCACTTGTAAATTTAGATCTGTCTTTTCATCCTTAATCTTTGTTCCTTTCTTTCCAGCGCCTGATTATATCTATTTCTTTCCTCTTCATTCCTGATCAAAAGTCTTGGAACAGGGGAGGGTTTACCATTTTCATCTATTGCAACATATGTGATGAATGCCCTGCAGGCCAGAACAAGCCTACCATTAGACCTCTTTTCATTGTAAACATCCACCTGTACCTCCATGGATGTGTTTCCAACATAGTTAATCCAGGCCTTGAGTATGACAATATCCCCCAGCTTTATTGGTTCCAAAAAGCTAAGGTTGTCTATGTTGGCAGTGACAACATTCTTCCTTGAATGCCTCACTGCAACTATGGCTGCAGTCCTATCTATCCATTCAACCAGTTTTCCGCCGAATAGATTTCCATATATGTTTGTGTCCTCTGGAAGAACAGAAAATACAGCATCAACCCTTGAATCATCAACTGTTTTTTCTTCCATCCTATAAATATAGGAATTTACTTATTTTAACATTTTGTCCATGGGGGTAAATATCATTAAGTTTAATAAGGATCTTAATGATCTCATTTCCAGGATGAAGAAAAGGATTAGGCTATCCATGGTTATTGAAACGGACATACTCTATGGGGGTGGTACTGAAAAGACCATCCTTGCATACAATAAATATATTGATAGGGATGAATTTGACATAAGGATCTTTGACACAAACATAATTGATAGGAAAAGGCTCAGTATTGATGAGGTAAGGGGCATATACAATCTCTCTGGAACAGAGAAGATCATATTCCCTGGGATATTAAACAACCTTTTGGTTGACAGGAAGAAGGGTCTCTCCTCCCAGAGGAGATCCATTTCAAAGGACCTCTATCTGATTTATTCCATAGTTCTCAAATTCTTTTCCTTACATATTTTTAACAGGAAAAAGCTGAAAAAATTGATGGAAAGTGATGTAATATACGTTTTATCTGATTATCAGATATTTTACCTGGTGATACCAATAAGGATTTTTTCTGGAAAGAGGATAAAATTCATCTTCGGCACACATAACTATCTCCCCATAGAGAGGAGGTTCCTGAACAGGATTGAGAATAAATTCATTGGAAAGTTCATAGACGCAATACATTACACCTCCCCTGCCATATTCAATCTTTCAAGTATTAAAAGAGAGAGTGATTTCATAGTTCCAAGCGGTGTTGATACTCAAAAATTCCGTCCCTTGGAAAAAAAGGGGGATAGGATAAAATTCCTCTTCGTTGGGAGGCTCGTTGAGTACAAGGGAATAAGGGAACTTCTTGAGGCCTGGAGCCTGTTCCCAAAAAGGGATGATTCCGAACTTCACATAGTAGGCACAGGAGAGATGGAGCACCTCGTAAGGGATTATGTATCGAGGGTGAATGGCATAGTATACCATGGATTTGTAAGTGAGGAGGAGCTTCCCTCAATTTATGGGGAATGTGATATACTTGTTTTTCCAACATATGGCATCAGGCATGATGAATACTTCGGCCTCGTTGTAATAGAGGCACTTTCTTCAGGTGAATATGTTATCCTGGGTGAGGGAATGAGGGGTGTTTTTGATTACTTTGAAAGGGAGGGTGTGCTGGAGTACACATCCACTTCACCTGAGGATATAAAGAATAGAATGTTGAATTCCTACATGAACATAGGGAAACTCAGAGAAAGGGTTCTGGGAATGAGGGATTACATAGTAAAGAACTATGACTGGAAAAATATTGCAAAACAATTCTCAGAAAATGTCAAAAAAATTCTAAAAAATTAAATAATCAATCATATTTCAAGCAGCAATGACTCAGGAAATTAGAGTGGAGGGTGGATTATCCCTCAATGCAAAGATAGCCATTGCAAAGGTAGTGATAAATGATGCCATTGATAGATTCAAGAGACCATTTGTTGTCTGGTCAGCAGGAAAGGACAGCATGGTTGTGCTTCATCTGGTAAAGACTGTTGTTGAGGAAAGGCATATACCAATGCTTCCAGCACTATTCATAGACCATGGACAGCATTATGATGAAACACTTGATATGCTGGAAAAGATTAGCAGGGACTGGAATTTCAAGGTAATATATGCAAGGAATGAGAATGCATTATCCGCTGTTAAGGGTAACAAGATCTATCTGAAGGATCTCAACAAGGAGAACCAGGAAGAGGCAAAGAAGATTGCACAGGAAGGGGAGATACTAAGTGATGAAAATGGTGAGTATTTCGAGTACTCACTTGAAACAAGCGTGGGTAACCATATACTTAAGACCATAGCAATGAATGATGCAATTAAGAGATATAGGATCGATGCACTTTTTACGGGCATAAGGTGGGATGAAAACCCAGCAAGGTCCTGGGAGGTATTCATCTCTCCCAGGGAGAATCCTCCGCACGTCAGGGTACATCCAATACTTCCTTTCACAGAAAGGAACATATGGGAATATACATTCAAGAATAATCTCCCAATACATCCCCTCTACTATCAGGGTTATAGATCAATAGATGGAAAGTATGACTCAAAGAAGACCGGTGATAAACCTGCATGGGAACAGGATCTGGAGCATACAAAGGAGAGGGCAGGAAGATCACAGGATAAGGAAGGTATGATGGAAAAATTGAGAAGATTCGGATATATGTAAAGATGGATTCACCAAACATAATCCTTGTTGTATTCGATACACTGAGGAGTAATGTGTGGTCAGTCTACGGTGGTGATGTGGAAACACCATACATGAGGGATTTTCTCAGGGACTCAAACATATTTCCCAGGCCGATAGCACCTTCACCCTGGACAGCACCATCCCATATGTCATTCTTCACAGGGTTTTACCCGGGTGAACATGGTGTTCATGAAGACATGGAGCACGGTGATGGGAAGGTACTTGAAAAAATTTTTGAATATGATGGTGAAAACATCATTTCAAAGCTCAGGAATATTGGTTACACCACCATAGGCTATTCAGCAAATCCATGGCTCTCACCTGGTACAGGCTTTGACAGGTATTTCAATTCTTTCACATTCTTCTCATCCGAGTACATGAATATGGAGGAGATGAACGCTGTAAATGAATACAAGAAATATGGAAAAAACAGATATCAGGCAGCAAAGAATCTTTTGATATCAGGTAATTTCAAGGAATTTTGCAGATACTATAAAATTCACAGGAGGATAATAAAAAGGAAGAGGGAGGTGGGCTATCCATTTATAAAGGGATCGGATATCATAGTTGACCAGATCATGAACAGCTCATATGAACAGCCATTTTTCCTTTTCATCAATCTCATGGAGGCACATGAACCCAGTGCCCCCTGGGAACTTGATACTGATGACAGGAAGATAAAATACCTTGATCTTGCGGGCAAGGATATAATATCTGAGAAAAGGATGAATGAGACAAGGGAGGGTTACAAAAGATCACTGGGAATATTGGACAGACAGTTTGGAAGATTGGTTGAGTACCTGAAAAAGATGAAGATATACGAGAATACAATGATAATAGTTACATCAGATCATGGTCAGGCCCTAAAGGAGGAGAGGAAGGTACCCTACTATGGTCATGGTAATTTTCTATACGATGAAATAATTGAAGTACCACTCATAATAAAATTTCATGGGAATAGGAAGATAGATATAAAAAATGGAAACCAGAGCCTTGTAAACCTGCCTGAACAGATAATCAGTGCGGTTGAGGGGAATTTTGATGATTTTATGACCTCGGAGTATGTTTTCAGTGAATCCTTCGGTCCGGTGCACGATCTTGAGACGCTGGTAAAGGAGGGGGTTTTGCCCTCAGATATAGATTATGTTGGTATGAGAAATAAGATTCTCTATCCAAAGAAGGCTGTTTACTGGAATAAATACAAGCTCACCGTTAACGGTTTAACAGGTGAAATAGACGAGTTCAAGGAGAATGGAAAAGATATTGATCGGAATGAGAAAAAGGATGTTGTGGATCACCTCAGGGAACAGATATACATATTCAAGGGTAAGGAAAACTTCAAGGTGTAAAAGATGAGAATTTTACAGCTGGCACATGGTAGGATCATACCCCATTATTTCAGCGGTTATTCAAGGAGGTGCCATGACATATTCAGTGGGGAGGATAGGAGGCTCATTTCCATAGGTGGTCCATACCTTAAGGATAGGATAGAGGGTTATTCTGAGCAATATGCTTCAATAAGGTTATTGCTCCTTTCCATCATAAGGGGAAAAAGATCATTTGAGATATTTATATCTAGGGGTATGCTCAGGAAAAAATTCATAAGAAGGGTTAATGAACTGATGAAGGAGAGTGATGTTATAGTCTTTGAGGGTCCATGGTTATATAGACCCCTAAAGAATCTAGTTGAGAAAAAATTCATAGTTTATGATGCACATAATGTTGAGTACTCTCTCAGGGAAGGTAATCCATTCCAGGATGAGGTGAGGGAGATTGAGGGGGATTTAGTAAAAAATTCAAATTTAATCTTTGTAGTAACACCCGAGGACAGGGATTTAATGAAGAGTATATACGGTGTGAATGAGAATAAATTGTTCCTCGTGCCAATTCAGGTGGATGTTAAGGAATATGGATGGAATGGAAAGGATTCAAAAAGCATTGCCTTCATAGGATCACTATATGAGGCAAATATAATTGCGCTGAAGGAGATTGAAAAAATGGCTGAGGGTCTGCAAGAATTTGAATTCCATATAATTGGTAGCCTGAAGAATTATCCTGGGAAAAAGAAACTAAAAAATATTGTTTACCATGGAACAGTGAGTGATGAGCAGAAGGATAGAATATTAAATGAATCATTCCTTGCATTGAATCCTGTTACGATGGGTTCAGGTAGGAATGTTAAGATGGTTGATTACATGTCCCACGGCTTGCCAATACTTACCACACCACTGGGTGCAAGAGGATTTAACCTTGATGAAATAAAGGATATAATATTCATTGAGGAGATTGATAAATTTAAGGAAAAAATTATGGAAATATCATCAAAAAGGGATATATTGCCTGATATCTCAAGGAAAATTTATGAATACCATAAAAGGCTATTTTCCATTGAGACATCAAAAAAGCCTTCAGAAATAATAAAGGAAATGCTCAGGACTTAAATTTTCTGTATCTTTACTTTTACACAAAATTTACGGACGATATCCATTATCATTTCTGTTGAATATGAGTAATGTTATTTCCATCGAATTTGAATCCCC
>PNIT01000144.1 GCA_002878135.1 Candidatus Aciduliprofundum sp. | reverse complement strand
AGTGGAGAGCTTGCATCTGCCCTTGAGGATGATTTCATTCTTCTAAGGGAATACAGAATGATGAAAAGTACAATCAAAAAAACAAAATGATTTTTAAGGGAAATATGATTACATAGTATGTTCGGCCTGGAAGGTGTGAGGAAATCTCTCGAGGAATCAATAAAAGAGGTGATTAGGGAAAAATTTTCATTGGAGATGAATGTAGTACTTGAAAGGCCACCTGAGGGTTTTGGTGATTTCTCTTATCCACTTTACGATCTTGTTAAAAATCTTAGAAAAAGCCCTGAGGAGCTTGGTAAAATAATCATTTCATCCATGGATCTGAAAAATATAGAGAGGGTGGAGATAAAGGGGAATTACCTGAATTTCTATGCTGATTCCCTCTCAATATCTGAGGATTTCATAAATAAAATTAGGGAAAGTGGTAGGGAGGCTCTGAATTTTGAAAGGAAGAACAGGAAGGTAATACTTGAGCATACAAGTGCAAACCCCACAGGCCCCCTGCATGTTGGCAGGGGAAGGAATCCAATAATTGGCGATACCATAGGTAGACTGCTCAAGAAATATGGATATGATGTGGAAACGCATTATTATGTGAATGATGCAGGGAGGCAGAGTGCAATACTGGTCTATGGGTACAAAAATCTGAAGCTTGATGTGAATGAGAAAAAGAGTGATCACAGGCTTGTCCCATACTACCAGAAGGCAAGTGAACTCATAGAGAATGATGACCAGGCAAAACTTGAGATTGAAAAGATAATGAACAGTGTGGAAAGAGGGGATGTGAATACAATAATGGAAAACAGGGAGATACTCGGTCTCGTTCTTGAGGGCATAAAGCAGACACTAAGCAGGATAAATGTATCATTCGACCGCTTTTACTGGGAAACGGATCTCATACTGAATGGTAGCGTGAAAAGGGTTCTTGAAATGCTCAGGGATGATATGAAGGAAGAGGAGGGTGCATACTACATAGAGGTTGAATTGAAGGGCAAAAGGGAAAAGGTTTTCCTGAAGAGAAAGGATGGAACATCCCTCTACTTCACGAGGGATATTGCATACCATCTCGTCAAATCTGAGCTTGGCGATGAGATGATCAATGTTCTAGGTGAGGATCATAAGCCACACGCAGAGATGCTCCTCCAGGTGCTCAAAAAGATAAAGGGCAACATAAACATAAGGAATGTATTCTATTCCTTCGTGGCGCTCCCGGAGGGAAGGATGAGCACGAGGAGGGGTAGGGTAGTCTATCTTGATGATCTCATAGAGGAATCCGTGGAGAAGGCAAGGGAGGAGATAATCAAAAGGAGGAATGACCTTGACCCTGAGGCAATAGAAACTCTATCAGAGAAGATAGGCACGGGTGCTGTTAGATTCAACATACTTAAGATACAGAGTGAAAAGAAGCTTGTTTTCAAGTGGGAGGAGGCGCTCAATTTTGAGGGTGATTCATCCCCATTCCTTCAGTACTCATATGCAAGGGCCTCATCCATACTGAGAAAGGAATCCTGGAAAGGTCAATACTCCAAGGACCTGGTAAGGGACCAGGCAGAGGTGGCACTTCTAAAGATGATGCTGCAGTATCCTGAGGTGATAGAGGATGCCTCAAGAAACCTAAGACCATACAGGGTGGCAAAATATGCAATAGACCTTGCATCTGCATTCAACATATTCTATACACAGTGTCCTGTCCTTAAGGAGAGGGAGGAATTGAAGCAGAACAGGCTTGCAATGGTCCATGCATTCAGACTTTTAATGGGAGATCTGCTTGATTTGATGGGAATAGAGCATCCTGAGGAGATATGATCAGGCATATTCCGCAGGAAACATCCTTATCCTTCCATAGCCTGTGATTACCCTGTAATATCCGGATAAACTCCTTGATATTTTCTCGTCACCGGCATCAATGAGGAACCTTTCAAGGTTTGAAAGTTTAGCGGGTGTGGCAAGTATTATAATATTTTCCTTCTTAACATTTCTAAGTATTTCAGGTGTGAGCTGTAGGTTTCCCCTGCCTATTATGAAACCCTGGTTTCCTATGGGTGAGAGAACAATGTAGAACTTCCTGTGATTTTTAAGGAGATTCTCTATTGAAAAGCTGTTGAGATCCTTCCCCACGATCTCACCCCTGAAGAGGGCATCAAAACCAAGGAGGGTGCACTCCTTCGATAATAGTTCGCATATCTTTTTAACCGTGGTACCTGGGCCCAAAAGGTATAGCGCATCCTCCTCCATATTGTCTATGAAGAACTCTGCAATACCCTGTTTATCCTCCTCATCATCCGTGGAATATATCTCAGCCTTGCTATTCTGAACAAATTTGCCAAAAACAGGTACCTTCAGGTATCCGTAAAACCTGGTGGAAAACTCATTCATCCTGTACTTTTCCTCATCTATGTCAAGAACCTCCCTCTCCTCTATGGATGCCCTTCCCTTCAAGAATGCATCAAGTATTTCCCTGGCTGAATCTATGGAGGATGTAAAGACTGCAGAATACATCTTTACACCGCTGGGAATGCCAAGCACGGGTACATGCATATCCACCGCATCCATTACATCCCTTGCAGTTCCATCACCACCAACAAATATTATAATTGATGAATCAACCATTCTCCTTGCACACTCAATGGTATCCTTCCTGTCAGTCTTATTCCCTGGGGCATATGAAACACTGTAATTCCTGTATCCTGCTTCAATGAGCTCCTCCTCTCCCATCCTTCCTCCACAGGTGAGTATTTCATGGCCTGAAAGGAGGTCCATGCATTTTCTGAGGAATTCCACTGCCCTCCTTGGTGCCACCTCCCTTGCACCCAGCTCCAACGCCTTTTCATAAAGTCCATCTGTACCCTTAAGGCCTACACTACCTCCCATACCTGCTATGGGGTTCACTATGAAACCTATCCTCATTGGCTCAACCCCTTTATGGCCGATGTGTATGCCTCAACTGCATTCTGAAGTGAATATCCTCCGCCACCGAGCAGAACGAGCCTTCCTTCACACATATCCCTAGAAATGGTGTGTACCCTCTTAATGATTTTCCTGTAGGAATCTATGCTATACCTGAGGTGTGTGAGTGGATCACCAGCAAGCCCGTCTGCACCAATCTGCATCAATATGAATCTGAAATTCTTACCTGCTATGAACTGGTCAAACTCACCCCTGTCTATCTCCATTGAAAACATCTCCCTTACTACATTCCTCTTTGTTCCCTTTGCCTCACCCTCCCCAGTTTCATATTCATAGCCTGTACCTGGAAAGAGTGTCCTTGGATCCTCGTGGTAATCTATTATGTAAACATCCCTGTTATCAATGAAGCCATAGAATACACCATCACCGTGGTGTGCATCTATGTCCACATAGAGTACAGGCTTAATCCCCTTTTCAAGGAGGTATCTTATTCCTATTGCTGCATCATTGTAAACGCAGAAACCTGAAGCATGGTCCCTTCCAGCGTGATGGAGGCCACCATTAAGATTAATTGAAACATCCCCATTCTCGAGGGTAGAATCTATGGCTGTTAGTGTTGCCCTTACCACCCAAAGTGCATCCTCATGTATGCCAGGGTATGCAGGTGTATCACCATAGTCTATGTATCCCCTTCCTTCTTTGGATTTTTCCTTTACAAATTCCACATAGTTTCTATCGTGGAAAAGATATAGAATATCCTCAGGATATTCCATGGCCCTGATGGGTTTAACTATGCCCTCACTTACAAGGATTTGAGTTGCCTTCCTTGCCTTTTCTGAACTGAATGGATGATTCCTGAAGGAATATCTGAAGACCCTTTCGTCCTGTATGATGTACATAGAAGAAAATATGAAGGGAGTAAAAAATATTTTATCATATTATTTCATTAAAGGTGCGGTGATCCTATGGTAAAAAGGATTGAGATGAAGAACCCAGTGGTTGAGATGGATGGAGATGAGATGACAAGGGTGATGTGGTCATGGGTAAAGGAAAAGCTCATTCTTCCATTTGTTGATTTAAAGGCTGAGTACTATGATCTTCATGTTCTGAACAGGGACAGAACAAACGATCAGGTAACATACCAGGCAGCTGAGGCTGTTAAGAGATGGGGTGTTGGTATAAAGTGCGCCACCATAACTCCAAACGCTGAGAGGGTAAAGGAATTCAACCTGAAGAAGGAATGGCCAAGCCCAAACGCTACAATAAGGAAGATACTTGATGGTACTGTATTCAGGGCGCCAATAGTTGTAAAAAATGTGATGCCTGCAGTGAGGTTCTGGAAGAAGCCAATTGTTGTGGCCAGGCATGCATTCGGTGATATATACGATGGTGTTGGTATTAGGTTCCAGAGGGCAGGGGAGGCAGAGGTAATATACAGGTCAGATGATGGTAAGGAAGAGAGGGTGAAATTCCCCAGGTTTAACGGTCCTGGTGTTCTCCAGGGTATTTATAACCTTGATAGATCCATAGAGGGTTTTGCAAGGGCCTCATTCAGGTATGCACTCATGAATAAACTTGATCTTTGGTTTGCTACAAAGGACACAATATCAAAGGTTTATGATGCAAGGTTTAAGGAGATATTCAATTCAATATACCAGAATGAATTCAAGTCGGATTTTGAGAAGGCCGGATTGAGCTATAACTACTACCTCATAGATGATGCTGTGGCAAGGGTGGTGAGGTCCGAGGGAGGATTCGTGTGGGCCTGCAAAAACTATGATGGAGATGTATTCTCAGATTTTGTATCCACCGCATATGTGGGTACACTTGCTCTAATGACATCGGAGCTCATGTCACCTGAGGGATACTATCTTTCAGAGGCAGCCCATGGTACAGTGCAGAGACATTACTATAAATATATAAAGGGTGAAAGGGTATCAAGCAATCCAACAGCACTCATATTCGCCTGGACCAGGGGTCTGAAGAGGAGGGGTGAACTTGATTCACTTCCTGACCTGGTTGATTTTGCTGAGAAACTTGAGAAGGCCACCATTAAGACCATAGAGGAGGATAAGATTGTAACCCAGGATATAGCCAGGATATCAGACATACCAGGAAGCAGGGTGGTTTACACTGAGGAATTCATAGATGCCATTAGGAAGAACCTTGATATTATGCTCAAACCCTGAAAATCCTTATTACATTCTCAAGATCTTCCCTTTCCTCTTTTTTTAATGGACTGTAGGGATATATTGCATAATCATCAGTATCTATATTTCTCACCAGCCTAAGGAAAAGGTAATTATAG
>PNIT01000032.1 GCA_002878135.1 Candidatus Aciduliprofundum sp. | reverse complement strand
TCCACCTGCCCTTTGACAAGTTCCTTGGCGCAAAGAGGCACCACACTGAGGAGGCTGTGAGGGTTTCTTCATCCGCCGCGCATCCAAAGGAGGTTCCATTGAAGATGACCGTTGTCCATGGCCTCATAGCTGGTTTTGGCTTCGGCGCCTATGCAACCGTGCTTACATTCATACTCGCGCCCCAGGTTCCAGGCGTGATATATTCACCCCTTCCCGGCCTTGTATTCGGCATAGGCACCATGGTGATGCAGGTGGTCATAGGGGCAGCGTTCGGGTCCATGCTGAGGAAGATGTCACTAACTGAGGATGACATAAAGTACGTTGGGAATAGCACTGCGGGAAAGACGCTCTATTACGGCGGCTGGGCATTTGCAATAATAGGCATAATTGTCATTCTACTCCCCTCCATAAGCGACCTTGGAATAAGCACTGGAATAAACATACCAAACCTTGATGCAATAAATGTTGGCTTCATCCTTGTTATATTCGTTGTGGGTATAATAGGTGCGTGGAGCATATTCAGCAGCTACAGGGAGATAAAGGAGCTCAGATCCACCATCCTGAAGAAGGCTGAGGAATCAAAGGGATGAGATTATAAGCCCAGCACCTATAAGTGCAATGCCTGCAATTTTTCTCTTTCCCCTGCTCTCCCTGTAGATTATTATTCCAAGGATTGATGTTATGAGAGGTGATGCTGAAGAGAAAACACCTGTTATCACAACACCCGAAAACTGTATACCATAGAGCATGAATACTATGCCCACACCAATGCCGAAGAATCCGCCCACCGCAAGTATCAGCCATACCCTGGGGTCCAGGGGTATATCACCGTTCCAGAGGGAAACAGGTGTGAGGAAGATGATTGAGAATATTATCCTGTAAATGGTGATTGTCTCTGCTGATGCAACGGGCATCACAAGGCCCATCAGAAGTATTGCAAAAGAATAGAATATGGCGGAGAGGAATGCATAGATCACACCCCTCTTCTGAAGTAATGTCATTTTCCTTTTCTGGAGGAGATATATGCCAGCTATTATGAGAAATGCACCCAGTATTATGGTCATTGATGTATAGGAGTGGAAGAAAATGAACATCCATACTGGAATTAAGAGGGAATATACTGAGCTGATTGGAGCTGTCAGGGAAACATCTATGTATCTGAGTGAAAAGAAGTAGAGTGAATCCCCCATGACAGGCCCGAAGAATGCTATCAGTGCAAGGATCATAAGCACATGGGTACCAACATTGAAAATACCATCCAGGGAAAAGATGAAAAAAAGAAGCATGAGGGGAAGGACCATCAATGCCCTTATCCAGTTCGCCTTCAAAGGATGTATTCCCCTGTTCATTATTGTCTTGTAGAAAAGAGGTGATATGCCGAAGGAGACCATGGCGAGCAGCGGGAAGATTATATCCTCCATTGCTGCCCTTAATCGTAACTGAAATAAAAAGGTTTATTAATAAATAATAAAATTTACTCTCGTGCTTGACTTGGGATCCATAATCATAATAATTGCGGTCCTGTTCATATTCATAGTGATAATTCTTAATCTGAACAAAACGTTCAGGAAGAGGATTGAGAAGAGCAACCTGAGGGATGAGGCCTACAACAGTGTTGAGGGTGCAAAGGCCATATCAAGGATACTCTCTGCAAAGGGGGTAAAGGTGGATGATGCAAACTCCGTTATTAAAAAAGCAGAGAATCTTTACAGGGAGGGTGATTACACTGGTGCAAAGGCGCTCTCAGATGAGGCGAAGAGGATCCTTGACAGGTCAAGGCAGGAAACGCTTGTAAACAAGGAGGAAAGGGAGGTGAAGGTGGTGGAGAAGAAGGAAGAGACCTATGAGGATCTATCACCCACCTTTGTTCTTCAGAAGAAGTATCCAGAGAATTATCTTGCGGCAAAGTTCTCACTTGAGATGGCCCAGAGCATGTACGATTCATCAAGTGCTGAGGAGAGGGAGGGTGCTCTGGTATATCTGCAGGAGGCAAGGAGGGCATTCGAGAGGAGCGATTATTCAGAATCACTCAGGTACTCGATAAAAACACAGAAATTCCTGAAGAAGGAGATTGAGGAGCTGAAATGCCCCAGATGCGGTGCGTCTGTGGGTCCAAGAGATACATACTGCTGGAACTGCGGTGCAAAGCTCAAGATGGACAGGTGCCCAAACTGCGGTGCAGAGGTACAGCCATCGGATAAGTTCTGCAGGAACTGCGGGTTCAGGTTAAAATGAACAGGCCACTCCTCTATGCAGGTCTATTCACATTCCTGATATCCATTGCATTCGCCCTTTACGGCGTATCAAGGGGTCTGATGACCTTCGGTTGGTTCATATTCCCCGTTCTGTATGGCTCAGGCCCATTCTCAGCCCTTGTTGCTTTACTAATCATAGCATCCATGTTCCTGATATTCATATCCTTCATTGAGGATGAGGGCAGCTCAAAGGTGGAATATGGGGGTGCAATACTCATAGGCCCACTGCCAATAGTCTTTGGATCCTCAGGGAGGGCAATCCTTCTCACTCTCATCATTCTAGCACTTTTCATTGTATTCCTCATCATAATATTTCTCTGATTTTTCCGTTCCTGTATACGGGCACAATTGGTATCATGTTCAGTGAAAGTGAGAAATGCATGTCATCCTCAGCGCCAAGGCTCCTCATCCTCTGCGCGCTCCCTGATCTGAGTATTATTTTCCTTATCCTCTCAAAATCAACATCAATGCCCATCTTTCTTGCCTTTATGTATGATGCGCAGAGGAAATCCTCAATGGAATACAGGTTCTGCCTGTTTGCGCATACTAGAACGGCATCGTCATCCACTATCCTTACTATGGAATCTGCGTTCAGGAATGATCCGATGAGCACCCTTTCCGATTCAATCTTCTTCAGTACCCTAGTACCGTTCGTGCTGACGAAGGCCACCCTTTTTCCCCTTAAATCCAGGCTCATGAATTCAACGGGTGAATTGCCGTAATCAAAATCGCCTATCTTTATTCCATCCTTCTCCCCAGCCGATATGTATTCCCTGTGAACAGATAGGAATTCCCTTGCCATCCTCTCATTCTCAAAGGGTATTATCTCCTCAGCACCCCTGTACATCATCACCACCATGCTCGTTGTTGCCCTGAAAACATCTATGAGCACCGCCTCCCTTGCGCGTATCTTTCCCTCGATATTCCCATCAACTATATCCATGGGTATCAGATCACCTCTATGCCTATCCTCCTGCCGTTTCTGTCATACACGGAAAAATCATCAGGGCCGTAGGGATAGCCGACTATTATGTGCACATCACCAGTCCTTGAAAATAGAAGGAGATCCTCTTCGCTTGGAATTGTCACCCCTGATGGATGAGAATGCACTGTGCCAACAAGTGAAAAATCTATGGGCTTTGTGTAGAGCTGGTATATGGCGCTCCTCCTTCCGGATATTGTCCCGGGTAAAAGGATTATCTCATATATTATGCCGCTCTCTGCCCTGAGGAATGCAGCGAACTCGTTTGGGTGCGTGTCCTTCGCCGATTCCATTATCATGTTCAGTGTTTCCCTCTTTATCCTGTAGTTCATATCCTCTTTTCCCTCATCTTCTCATAGAAGTTCATGTTGAACCTTATGAAAACAGCCTCATTCTCACTCTCAGTCACCCTTATGACATCCTTCCTTGAAATCTTTTTCTGTACCTGGCCATCAAAAACCATGACACTCTTCTTCCTTGGATCAAGGAGATGGAGCTCGAGGGTTGAACTGCTTGGAACAACGTGCGAGCTTGACCCGAGCCTGAAGGGTGCTATGTATGTTATTACGAACGCGCCTATCCTTGGATCAACAATGGGCCCACCCGTGCTAAGGGCATAGGAGGTGGAGCCAGTGGGTGTTGAAACGATGAAGCCATCGGCCCTAAGGTCCTCAAGGAGCTCACCATCTATGTATATGGCGTAGGTCCTAAGCTTTGCAATCTCGGCTGTGTGTATGACAAGCTCATTTGTGCAGTCAGGATACCTCTTTCCATTCACGATCACCTTTAACTTCTTTCTTTTATCAAGGTAGTATTTTCCGGAGACAAGCCTGTCAAGTGATGCTTCTATGTCAACTGGAAGTACCTCAGTGAGGAAACCTAGCTTGCCCGTGTTTATGCCGAAGATGGGTGCCCTGTTCTTCTGGAGTGTTCTCAGGACTGTTCCATCACCCCCAATGGTAATTATTATATCCACAGCCATCTCCTCTATCTTCAAGCCCTGTACCTTTAGCCTCCTTGCGGTCTTATCATCCACAAGGACCTCATGATCCTTTTTAAGATAATCATACACCCTCTTTGCGACTATGATGCTCCTCTTTATCTCTGGGTTGGCAACTATTCCGAATCTCACCTTCTCCACCCCCTTATTTTTTCCAGGACCTCAGGGTCAGAGTATGCAATGATGTTCCTTCTCTCACTGAGTGAGAATGGCATCTCAAGT
Organism: Candidatus Aciduliprofundum sp.; assembly: GCA_002878135.1. GTDB lineage: Archaea > Thermoplasmatota > Thermoplasmata > Thermoplasmatales > ARK-15 > ARK-15. The sequence goes on along the minus strand of PNIT01000032.1, from coordinate 23,590 downwards.
GGCAGGAATGTCTCAGCATCGAGAACAAAACCACCGCTCTCCCTCACAATGAGCGTGCTTGCGGCAATATCAACTATCCTGAGAACACTCTTTCCCCTGTAGTCATAGATGAAGAAATCCGCAATGCCCTCAGCCACCATTATCATCTCAAGGGAGGCGCAGCCCATGGATCTTATCCTTCTCGTGCCCTCTATTCCCCTGAAAACATAATCCTTCACATTTTTACCCAGGCTCACTACCCCAAGCGTTTCCCTTTTCTTCCTTCTTTTGATCCTCTCCTCCATGAAGAATGCCCCCTTCCCCTTCTCTGCCCAGTAGTATCTTCCGCTGGCTAGGTTTAGGACAAAGGCCTTTTCAATACCGCTGAGATTTTCCCTGCCTATGGCCATGGATATTGAATAGAAAGGTATGTTGTTCTCTGCGTTGTATGACCCATCCAGTGGATCAAGTACAAGCGTATCCCCATATCCCCTGTCCAGGTATCCATACTCCTCGCTGAGTATGTTAAGGGGCAGGTCATTATCCTTAACATACCTGAAAACATCATCCTCAGCAACAAGATCAAGCCTTGATGTTGGTGTGCCATCAGCACCAATCTTTATGATCTCCCCCGCCCCCCCAGGATTATTTTCAAGGAATTCATCCACAGATTTTTTTACATTGAATGAGATCCTTTTGAGATGATCAATCATAGGTTGTTTAATATATTGTGAATAAAAAAGCTTTTCATGTGTACTTTACGATAAGACTCATTATGGTATCAGCGACATCATCGCACCTGTCAGTTATCTTCTCCATGCTCTCATAGATCTCCTTGTATTTCAGGAACGTTATTGCATCCTGGGAATTTATTATGTACCTTATCACGTTATCAACTATATCGTCTGCGTAGTTTTCAAGCCTGTGAATGTCCCTGCATATCTCCACTATCTCCGAATATTCACCAAGCCTTATGCCCATGATCTGGTTCAGCGCCTCCTCAAGCTCGGTCACGGCCTTCAGGTTTATCTCAGACAGTGCTATGATCTCGTTTGTTGTCTCCCTGATGCCGTAGATGAACAATTTCTTGCTCGTAGCCTCTATTGAATCTATAATATCGTCCAGGCCCCTGATTATGGATGCAATGTCAAAACTGTCTATGGGTGCCGGGAATTTCCTGTTCAGCCTGTTGAATATCTCTGAGAGCATCTCATCGTTCCTGTGCTCAAGATCCTTTATTATCTTCTGTTTTTCCTCAAGCTTAGAAAAATCTATGGATATCTCATAGAGCTGCCTTGCTGCCTCCTTGACGTTGTTGCTCAGTCTCCTTATGTACGATGAGAATTCCCTGAATACATTTGATGCATCCTCAAGTGAAAGTGATTTTGTCTCCTCACCGAGAATGAGTGTTGCTATGAGGCCTGCAAAGGCTGAGAGTGAAACGAATGTGATTGCAGCATATTCACCGTAATACTGCGTTATCATTGGCAGAAGGAATACGCCCGTTATTGCACCCACCCTGCTTATGGCCGCAGAGGATCCCTGTGCAGTACCCCTGAGCCTTGTGGGGAATAGCTCTGTTGCCACCACCCATGTTGTTGTGTTAGGCCCCGCATTCTCCGATATCTGGAATATTGCGAACAGAACAAGGAGAATAATTATGTTACTTCCATTGGTTATACCCAGAAGGAAGAGTGAAACACCCATTCCGAGGAATCCGAATATCTGCAATCTTAGCCTTCCCACCCTGTCAATGAGGATTATAGCAAGTATGAAGCCCACTATGCCGAAGACGTCAAGCACGGCGGTGCCCACTATGGACTGTATTGGATCCCTGAACCCAAGGGCCTGGAGTATTGTTGGCGTGTACATTCCTATGCCGTAGACTGCAATGTCCATGAAGAACCAGGGTATCCAGGCGAAGAGTGTCCTCCTCAGGTACACAGGTGAGACCAGATCCCTTATGGAGGACCTCTCCTTCTTTACCTTCATATCCAGGTTATCTACATTTAGATCAGGGTTGAGCATCTTAAGTACCTTCAGTGCACTCTCTGTCTTTGCCTGGGAAAGAAGCCATCTTGGTGATTCTGGCATGGTGGTTCTTAGGGCAATCACAATCACGGCTGGGACTACACCTGAAAGGAGCATGAGCCTCCATGAATCTGTGCCCAGGGGATTCCAGAGTGCGATGAAATAACCAACTATGGCCGCGGTGAGTGCACCTATGCCCCAGAATGTGAATGTGGATGATATCATCTTTCCCCTCTTCTCCGCAGGTGCGAACTCAGATATGTATGTGGAGCTTATGGGATAATCCGCACCTATCCCTATGCCGAGGAGGAACCTGAAAATGATGAGCTGATAAACATCCTGAGCAAGGGCTGAAAGCCCGGCAAACACAACAAAGAATATTAGATCAATAACGTACATTGTTTTTCTTCCAATCCTGTCCGTGTAGTGCCCCAGGGTGAAAGCACCCACGAACATGCCTATGAGCGCTGATGCGGCTATGAAGCCCATCACAATGCTCCTATCTGGCAGAGGAAGGGTGTTTATCCATATTGGTTTGATGAACAGTAGAACAACACTTATGATGAAAAGATCATAACCATCGAGGAAGACTCCAGCTGCGGAAAGAAGCAGCATCTTGTAATGAAATTTTGAGACCTTTACCTTGTCCATCTCATCAACTATGTTTGATTTTGTCACAATGGGTAATAGGTAAGAAATGTTAAAAACTTTTTTAATACAGATAAAATTACAAGGGGAATGAAGATTGCCATGAGGATGTGGAAGATAGGCGATGAGGTGGTGCTTGCAGCCTGTGATTCCAATCTCCTGGGGAAAAGGTATGAGGAGGGGGAATTCCATATAGAGGTGAAGAGGGAGTTTTACCTGGATAGGTATGTGAATGAGAAGATTTTCAGGAACGCATTGAGGATAGCAACAGTGATAAATCTTGTGGGTGAAAATGTTGTTGAGATTGCAATTGATGAGGGTATTGTGGACAGGGACAACATAATAAGGATAAAGGGCATACCACATGCTCAGGCAGTGAGGATGAAATACTGAATGAAAAAATATCAACAAATTTTTTATATTAGATATCCATATTCATTATATAATATTGAGGTGATTTCAATGGCGATTGGATTTGTCCTAATAAGTACGGCTCCCGGGAAGGAGCATGAGGTATACGATGAGCTGAGGAAGATCAAGGAGATTATTGAGCTCCATCCACTCTTCGGTGAATATGATCTTATAGCGAAGGTGGAGGCAAAGGATTTTAACGAGCTTGGTAAGATAGTTGTAGATCAGATAAGGAGCATACCAGGCGTCATAGATACAAAGACATTGACTGGCATAAAATTCTGAGGTGGTGATATGGATATTACAATTACATGGCAGCTGTTTGGAGAGATAATACTGATTGTTTTTGCCCTTGTGCTTTTTGTTCTTGGTGTCTTTACAGCATACTTTGGCAGTGGAAAGAGCAGGATTGCTGGCATATCGTTGCTCCTGGCGGGTCTTGTTGTTGGCCTTGTATACATCATCTACAGGCATATGAATAACCCTGGCTATTTCACAAATGTCATATTGATACCGGGGCTTGCATATATAGGCGGGGCAATAATAGGAGCTATAGTTGCATTCCTCCTGTTCCTTCTGGTTATAATGAAGACGTAGGATCGTTATGGACGTAGAAATATTTGCAGGCAGTGTAAGCGATAGGGAACTTGTTAAAGAGGCAGCATCGGTGCTGAAGGAACTCGGCATAAAATATAAAATAAGGATAATATCAGCGCACAGGAACCCGGAGATACTAATGCAGGAGGTAAAGGGATCGGATGCAAAGGTATTCATTGCAATAGCTGGGATGAGCGCTGCACTACCAGGGTTCGTGGCATCACTAACAAGGAAGCCGGTTATAGGTGTTCCAGTTTCAGGAAAGGTTCCCTATGACTCAATACTCAGCATGGTACAGCTACCCAAGGGTGTACCTGTTGCCGTTGTTGGCGCGGACAATGCAAAGAATGGTGCACTACTTGCAGCACGTATACTTGCTCTTTTCAATGAAGAAATAGATAAGAATCTTGAAAGGTACATTGAGAATGAGAGGAAGAAATCACTTGAAGATGGTAAAAAAGTTGAAGAGGAATTGGTTTGAATGTTCGATGCAAAAGCTTTTGTTGAGGAAGCAGTTTTAAAGCTAAGGGAAGAAATTAGGGGTAAGGCCATAATAGCAGTTTCAGGGGGTGTGGACAGTACAGTAGCCGCATACCTTGCTTGGAAGGCCGTGGGCGAGAACCTGCTTCCAGTTTTCATAGATACAGGACTGATGAGGAAGAACGAGCCAATGCAGGTGAGGGATCTATTCTCTGGCATGGGCATGAATATCAGGATAGTTGATAAGAGGCAGGATTTCATAAGTTCACTGAAGGGAATCACTGACCCTGAGATGAAGAGGAAGATTGTGGGTGAAAGGTTCATAAGGGCCTTTGAGGAACAGGCGGTGGAATTCGGTGCTGAGTACCTGGTCCAGGGAACCATTGCACCTGACTGGATAGAGAGCGGGGGTGGCATAAGGGAAAGGATAAAGACTCATCATAACGTTGCAGGCATACCCGAGAATGTAAGCCTGAAGATAGTTGAACCCCTCAGGGACCTCTACAAGGATGAGGTACGTGAGGTGGCCAGGTACCTCGGTCTCAATGTGTCCGAGAGGCAGCCATTCCCTGGTCCAGGCCTTTCGGTGAGGGTGATAGGGGAGGTAACATGGGAGAGGCTGGAGATGCTCAGGGAGGTTACAGATATAGTGGAGAAGGAGATAGAGAAAGCAGTATCCTCAAAGGAGATAAAGGCACCATGGCAGTACTTTGCTGTACTCCTTCCGGTGAGGAGCACGGGGGTCCACGGTGACAAGAGGGTTTATGGAGAGACAGTGGCCATAAGGGTAATAGATTCAATAGATGGCATGTCGGCAACATACACACAGCTGCCACATAAAATTCTTGAGAGTATATCCATAAGGATCACGAATGAGATACCTGGCATAAACAGGGTGGTTTACGATATAACAAACAAGCCACCAGCAACAATAGAGTGGGAATAATGAGGATAAAGTTTCTAGGCGGTGCGGATGTGGTGGGAAGCCTCGGGATGGTAATGGAGGAGAAGGGAAAAAGATTCCTCTTTGAGTATGGAATTACACCAGGAAAACCACCGAAGTTTCCCCTGGATTCACCAAAACCCGATGCTGTTTTCCTAACACATGCGCACCTTGACCATTCCGGAATGCTTCCTTACCTAACATTGAAGTATGGAATGCCAGTATATGCCACTCCTCTAACGCTTGAGCTCACAGATCTTCTACTAAGGGATTCCGTGAAGGTGATGAACCTTGAGGGCTATAACTCACCCTTCGATCTTGAGAATGTTGAGGCACTCAAGAAACTCTATGTCAGCATATCATACAATAAGAAGATAATAGTGGATGACTTTGAGGTCCTTGCACTTTCCAGCGGTCATATCCCAGGTTCAGCCATGTTCCTTTTGAAGAATGAGAGGAGCATGGTGTTCACAGGTGATCTTCAGACCATAGACACACACCTGATCAATGGATGCGCCTATCCTGAGACGGACATACTCTTCATTGAATCCACATACGCGGGCAAGGAGCACCCGCCCAGGGAGGTAACAGAGGCAAGGTTCCTTAAGAAGATTGAGGAGATACTTGATAGGAAGGGAAAGGTGATAATACCCGCCTTTGCAGTCTCAAGAACACAGGAGCTTATGATGGTGATGCAGAAGCTTGAGATGGAGTACTGGGTGGATGGCATGTCCAATGCTGTGAACCAGATCTTTGCAAAGTATGGATCATACCTTAAGGATGCACAGGAGTTCAAGCGTGCAAGGAAATGGGCAAGGAAGGTGAGGAACAGCAGCGACAGGAAGAGGGCCCTTGAATCAGGTCTTGTCATAACAACTGGTGGTATGCTTGAAGGAGGGCCAGTTCTTTACTATCTTGAGCACATAAAGAACGATCCAAAGAGCGGTGTAATAATCACCGGCTACCAGGTGGAAGGTACAAATGGCAGAATGCTCCTGGATACGGGTTTTGTTGACATTAATGGTGTTAAGGAGAAAATAAATGCTGAAATCATTACCTACGATTTTTCCGCACATGCTGGAAACAGGGATCTCTTAGATTTCATAGAGAAATCAAGGGCTGAGAAGGTGGTACTTTTCCACGGTGAAAACAGGGAGATACTCCTTTCCCAGATTGAAAATAAGGAAATAATTTTACCAAAACCAGGTGAATATTACGAGTTATGATTGAAATTTCTCTTTGACCTGAGGACAGTTATTGGTATTGCATTCTTCTGGAACTCAAGAAGCGCTATATCCACAGGATCAATGACATTCTCTGGAACATTTATGAGGACAGGCGCACCCAGGGATATCTGAAGTGCCCTAGCGCCTATTATCCTGGCCTTTTCAAATCTAGTATATTTCATAAAATCACCAAAAGTGTTAAAGCGTAATATTATTAATATATATAAATTTTGTTAATTTTCTTTTTTTCCTGTAGAAAAAATTTTAACATATGAGAACATTAAACATAATGATGTCTGTACCTTTGGGCATACAATCGATGGAAAGATACTTTCCAGGTCTCAGGGAGGGAACAATAAACCTCCTTGTTGGTGAACCTGGTGTGGGCAAGACAATACTGGGTATACAGTACCTCATAGACGGTGCTGAAAAGGATGAGGATGTTCTCCTTATATCCCTCAACGAGAGCGCATACGACATAAAGAGGGACTTTGAGGATTTCACCTGGAATATGAACATAATAAATGTTATAGATGCAACGCCAACATCCAAGAAGAGGGAGATAAGACCATACAGGGAGGTAACCCAGGTAGCCGATGTCATAAGGATGATGGATGTTAAGGAGAAATACCAGTCGAAGGAGATAGATGTGTTCAATCTAAAATCAACATTGAAGGTGATACTTGAGAGGAGGAAATTCTCAAGGGTATTGCTTGATTCTATTACCTCCCTTAAATATTTCTATACCCTTGATGTTGATCCTGAGGAGGCAACAATATCATTCCTTGATTTCTTCAGGTTACTCAGGGATACAACATCACTCATAATAGCTGAGTATACGGAAGACATTGGAAACATCATGAGGATGATGGATTCTGTTCTATACCTGAAGAGGGAGGAGACAAGCATCATACTGGAGATAATAAAGACAACAAACTTCTACTCGGGAGCAGCAATACCCCTTGATCTGACCAAAAATGGTTTCGTGATAAAGGAAAAAAAGAGGAGATGATAATGCGCATCCAGAAATTTGGTATTGATGAACTTGACAGTATGATAGGTGGCGGCCTCAGGTCTGGGAGGCCCTACATAATATCAGGTAACTCGGGAACGGGCAAGACAATCCTTGCATTGAAATTCCTTTATGAGGGCCTTAAGCTGGGAGAAAAATGCCTTTACATAGCAACGGACAGGCCACCGCAGTCAACAATAATGTCAATATCAGAGAACTTTGGATGGGATCTGCAGTCCCTCAGCGTAATGGATGCAGTTCCGACACCCTCACTCTATTCAACTGTTTATCCTGTCAGGGATGTGACTGCAAAGGGGCAGATAAAGGAGATATCAGAGCTAACTGGGAACGTGGAGAAGGGGGAACTCACCATGGAGAGCATAATACTGAAGCTTGAACTTGAGTACAAGGAAAAATTCTACCACAGGGTGGTTGTTGATTCATTCACCACACTGAAGAGGTTCGGTGTTGAGGAGGAGAGGAGAAACCCTGTCATGGCAAAGTTCTTCAGGTTCTTTGCAGAGAAGGAGAGCACCGTCATACTTACGGTGGAGGGAAATATTGAGAGGATAAGGCCGGAGCTTATTCTTTCATCGGGTGCAATACACCTCTCAAGGGAGATAAGGAACATGAGGGAGGTAAGAAAGATAAGGGTATTGAAGATGCGCGGATCATTCTTTGATCCTGTGCAGAGGGAATTCACAATAGACCAGAGGGGAATATCCATAGGGAAGGTAAAGACAGAATGAAAATAACAGCCCATGTATTTTACAATGGTAAATACAGGAAAGGAACTGTGCATATAGAAAGGGATAGGATAATAGATTTTAATGAGGAGAATATTAATCCAGAATATGTTCTCACCGAGGGCTTTGTAAATGCCCATACACACATAGGTGACAGCTTCATAAAGGAGGTGCCGAGGACTGGCATAAAGGAGCTTGTTGGTCCAGGTGGATTCAAGCAGAGGATGCTGGAGTCCGCAGACGATAAAATGATACTGAAGGGGATGAGGGAAAGCATAAGACTGATGCAGAGGGAGGACATCAGGGCATTCTTTGATTTCAGGGAATCAGGTATAAAAGGGCTGAACATAATTAAAAGGGCCCTGAATGATGGAATGGAAGGAGTTATACTAACAAGGCCATCTGGACCTGTATACGATGAAAAGGAGATTGAATATCTCCTTGAGAATTCATCTGGCATAGGCCTCAGCTCAATTTCAGATTATGATCCTGATTTTATATCAAAGGTGGCAAGGAAAACGAAGGAGAAGGGGAGGATATTTTCAATCCATGCAAGCGAGAGGATAAGGGAGGATATAGATTTCATACTTGATCTCAAGCCAGACTTCCTTGTTCATATGCACAGGGCAACGGATGATGATCTGAGGAAGGTCTCACGGGCGGGCATACCTGTGGTTGTTGCACCAAGATCCGCCCTCTTCTTCGGGACGTTTGTGGACTTTTCAAGATTCATCAGAAACGATGTCAGGATTGCACTTGGCACTGATAATGCAATGCTTGCAGTACCATCCATCAGGATGGAGATGAACCTTTCCTATTACCTGGGCCTTGATCCCGTTGAGGCTCTGAAGGCAGGCACCATTGCCATGGACAGATTCCTTAGAAAGGAGAAAAGCCTTCTACTCTTCAGGGCAGGTCCTGGAGAGATCGTGAAGAACCCATACCTGAGGCCTGTGAAAAGATTAAATATTTCCGATGGTATCATTTGACTATGAAGGTGGCAATTCTTCTGGACAACTATGTTGAGGAGGTGGAGTTCCTCTACCCATATTACAGGCTTAAGGAGGAAGGTTTTGAGGTGGTTTCTCTGGCTCATAGGGAAGGTGAGTACAGGGGAAAGAATGGTATGGTCCTCAGGGCTGAAAGATCCCTTGGAAAGGATGATCATCTGAACTTCGATGCTGTTTTCATACCTGGAGGATATGCCCCTGACCATCTTAGAAGGCACAGGGAGATGGTTGATTTCATAAGAAGCATGAACTCTAGCGGAAAGGTGATAGCTGCGGTATGCCATGGGCCATGGCTCCTTGCCTCCGCTGAGATAATCAGTGGCAAGAGGGTAACTTCATTTCATTCAATCAGGGATGACCTTGTACATGCCGGCGCCATATACACAGGCAACACAGTCGAGGTGGATGGTAACATAATCACGGGCACGGATCCCTCCGCATTACCTCCCATGATGAGGGAGATGATCAGAATCCTGAAACGGAATCCTTGAGAACCCTGTAGCTGAGGAATGCGCATTTTAGCCTGGCGGGTGAGAGCTCTATACCCAGCGCTGAGAGCAGATCCTCCTCCTTCAATCCCTTCACATAATCAAGATCCTTTCCCTTGATCATCTCCGTGAGTATGGATGCCGATGCCTGGCTTATGGCGCATCCCCTGCCAGTGAACCTGACATCAACTATTCTATTATTTTCAATCCTGAGGTAAATGGTTATTTCATCACCGCAGAGAGGGTTTGAGCCACTCCTCTCAACTGTTGGATTATCCATGCTCCCGTAGTTTTTTGGATTCCTGTAGTTCTCAAGTATGAACTCCATGTAGATGTTATCGAGCTCATAGTCCCTTTCGCTCATATCCTGAGAACACCCCTTACCTTCCCTATGGCATCGTAGAGGGCATCAACATCATCCCTGTCGTTGTAGATGTAAAAGCTTGCCCTCGATGTTGCGGGAACATCAAGCCTCTCCATGAGAGGCTGTGCACAGTGGTGCCCTGATCTCACCATCACAGAATCCATGTCAAGGATCGTGGCAACATCATGCGGATGTATCATTATGCCCTCCTTCCTCAGCTGCTCGTGTATCCTCTCACTCCTGATGTTCCTGAAATTGAAGGATATGACTCCTCCCCTCTTCTCTGGATCCTTAGGCCCGTATATCTGTATATCCTCTATGGAACCAAGCCTCTCAAGGGCGTATGATACAAGGTACTTCTCATGCCCCCTGACGTTATCCATGCCCAGGGACCTAAGATAATCAACGGCTGCAGATAGCCCCACCGCACCCTCAACGTTTGGTGTACCCGCCTCAAACTTTAGGGGTACCTCCGCCCATTTTGAACCGTACGTATGTACCTCGCTTATCATCTCACCGCCGCCCATGAATGGATCCATGGACTCAAGTATGTCCTTCCTGCCGTACAGGACACCTATCCCCATGGGTCCAAGCATCTTGTGCCCTGAGAATGCGAGGAAATCAGCATTAATTCTCCTGACATCAACGGGCATGTGCGGAACGGACTGAGCACCATCCACGATGAAAACTGCACCCTGGTCGTGAGCTATCTTTCCTATCTCCTCAACATCATTTATAGTCCCAAGGACATTTGAAACGTGCGTTACTGTAACAATCCTTGTCCTTTTATTTATCTTACCAATAAAATCATCCATGTTCAGTGTTCCATCAGGATTTATGTCCGCGAATACAAGCTTCACACCCTTCCTGGAAAGAAACTGCCATGGAACTATGTTTGAATGGTGCTCCATGATTGTGGTGAGAATCTCATCACCCTCCCTAAGAAGATTCCCGTAGCTGTACGCAATTAAGTTCAGTGCCTCTGTTGTATTCCTCACGAAGACTATTGAATCCTCCCTTGCACCTATGAAGTTACCTATATTCTTCCTTGATTTTTCGTAGAGATCTGTGGCCTCCTCACTCAGGCGGTATATGCCCCTGTGAACATTTGCATTGTAATTTTCGTAGTAATTCACTATGGCATCTATCACCGCCCTTGGCTTCTGTGTTGTTGCTGTACTGTCAAGGTAAACTGGCCTTTTATTGTTTATCCTCCTCCTCAGTATGGGGAAATCCTCCCTTATCCTCTTTACATCAAGGATTGAATCATTTACCATAATAAACACCCTTTTACGTTTATTATATCTCTATTCTATTAACATTTTCCTCCCCATCAATCGTTGAATATCAGATACCTTGTGCCCTCGTATATGAGTATCTGTCGCACCACCGGATCCAAAAAGCCCTCAACTATTATGTTCCTGGATTCGCGCTCATCCAGGCCCCTGGTCTGTGCATAGAAGAGCTGGTCATAGTCAAGGTTTGTTATGGTGGCTGAGTGCCTTGCCTGTGCTCCATCCCCCTCTATCTCGAGGAAGGGCAGTGCATTGCTCTTCGCATTCTCGCTCAGGAGTAGGGAATTTCCAGAGAAATAGGCGTTTGATTCCCTGGATTCACTGGAGATGTGTATCCTTCCCCTGATCACGCTCCTTGAGAAATCCTTCAGCGCTGCCCTGACGTTTGAATCACTCCTAGTTCCCTTACCTGTATGGTATATGTTTGTTCCAACGTCATAGTGCTCGTACGCCTTTCCTATGAGCGCACCCCTGTGAATTATGGATGAATTTTCACCCCTCAGTACAGAGTTCGTCACAACTATACCATTCTTCAGGTTCTTCAGTGCATAGTACCATTCATCATTTGAATCATTGCCCAGGGATGAATTCTTTATGGATATTATGTGGGAATTATTCCCGTCTACCATGGTGAGGTGCTTTAGTGTTGAATTCTTACCAATGTCAAGATATGTCTCCTCAAGACCCCTGAAACCGTCCTTCACCTGGGAATATTCAACGAACTGCATGTGTGAATTTGAACCTATTATGAAAACATCCTTCTTTATGAGCGGTTTGCTTGGATAGATCACCCTGAATTTTATCACCCTTTCACAACTCCTGTCGCTGGGTACCTTGAGGAAAACTCCCGTGGACCAGAGGGCATTTGAGAGGGCTGACCACTCATCCCTAGGGTCTTCCATGGATTTAATTATATCTTCCTTGAAATCCACAAGTGCATTCTGCATGGATCTTAGCACCGTATACTTGAGGGAGCTGCTCTTAACATCCATCTCACCGCCGGATGTGTAATCTATGACAAAGTATTCCCCCTCTTCCCTGAAGCTCCCACCAGTTCCATTCTCCATGGCCTCCTCTATGAATGTTTCATCGACCTTTGTGTAACTCCTTTCAATGGGTGAATCCGATATTTTCTTCTCCCTGAACATCTGAAATTTCCTTAGGTTTAGCTTCCTCAGGTTCAGGAGCCACTCCGGCTCGTACCTAGACCTTGAAAACCTTTCAATATCATCCTCTGAGATCATCCTGTTCCCCCCAGCTCCGATATCTTTAGCTTTATGAGCCTGTTCAGCTCCAGGGAAAACTCAAGGGGTATCTCCTTCATGACATCATCAAGGAAACCGAGCACTATCATTGATCTTGCCTCATCCTCTGTCAATCCCCTGCTCATTATGTAGAAGAGCTGCTCCTCTCCAATCCTTCCTGCGCTTGCCTCATGTGTGACCGTGGCACTCTCCTCGTACACCTCATTGTGTGGAAACGTGAAGTTCCTGGAGCTCTCATCAAGTATAAGGGCATCGCACTGCACATGGGAGACGGAGTTGAAGGATCCCTTAGGTATCCTGACAAGACCCCTGAATACTGTTGTGCCACCCTTTAAACTTATGCTCTTTGATATTATCTTAGAGGATGTGTTGGGTGCAAAATGAATCACCTTTGATCCATTGTCCTTCCATGTATGGTCTGATGCAAGGGATATGGACAGGTGTGATGCAGTTGCACCCTCACCCACAAGGTATGATGAGGGGTAGAGCATGGTTACCCTGGATCCAAGGGATCCGCTCACCCATTCCATCCTTCCCATCCTCTCCACCCTTGCCCTCTCTGTACTAAGATTTAGAATGTCCCTGCTCCAGTTCTGTACGGTGGTAAATTTAACATGCGCATTCTCCTTCACATATACCTCAACAACTGCACTGTGGAGGGATGTGACATTGTATATGGGTGCAGTACAGCCCTCTATGTAGCTGACATAGCTACCCTTTTCAGCAATTATTATGGTGTGCTCGAACTGCCCCTCCTGCATCATGTTCATCCTGAAGTATGTCATGAGGGGAAGGTCAACACGAACATTCTCAGGTACATAGATGAATGAACCACCGCTCCAAACGGCACCGTTTAGTGCGGAGAATTTACTGTCCATGACGGGTACGATCCTGAAGAAGTATTCCTTGAAGAGGTCAGGGTATTTCTTCAGGGCAGAATCTGAATCAAGGAATATCACTCCCTTCTCCTCAAGCTGCCTCTTTATGTTTGCATAGACCCCCTCCGAATCAAGCTGTGCAACGGATCCGCTCAGGTATTTCCTCTCTATCTCTGGTATGCCAAGTTTCTCGTATGTTTCCCTTATCTCCTCAGGCAGATCCTCCCATCTCCTCGCCTTCACCTCATCTGGTAATACATAATACCTTATCCTGTTAAAGTCTATGTCAAGGGGCGGCCCCCAGTTTGGCATTGGCTTTGAATTGAATATCTCAAGTGCCTTTAGCCTGAACCTCCTCATCCATTCAGGTTCACCCTTTATCTCAGATATCTCCTCAACAACGCTCCTGTCAAGTCCCTCCCTGAATACATGCGGATACCTTGCCCTTGTGATTATCCTGTCCCCATTCGCCCTCTCCTCTATTATCTCATCTATCTTGCTTCCCTTATCCATTCATAACCACGCTCCTCAATCTTTAGGGCCAGGCTGTAGTCACCGGATTTTATTATCCTCCCATCCATCATCACATGAACGGTATCTGGTGCAAGGTATTTCAGTATCCTCTGGTAGTGCGTGATGAGCAGAACACCCATCTTTGGTTCTGTGTATATGGTATCCTTAAGGGATTTTGCCACAGCCTCAAGTGCATCAACATCAAGCCCTGAATCTATCTCATCTATGATGGCAATTCTTGGCTTTATCAGTGACATCTGGAGTATCTCAGATTTCTTCCTCTCACCTCCGGAAAAACCCTCGTTAACGCCCCTGCTGAGGAGGGATGTGTCCATGCCCAGGAGCCTTGCCTTGGATTGTACGTAGGTGATGAATTCCTGAAATGATCTCTTATCATCGGGATGGTGCACAAGGTATGATGATCTTATAAGTGTGAAAAGTTTTACACCCGGGAGTTCAACAGGATTCTGGAATGTGAGGAAAAGTCCCTTCCTTGCCCTTTCATGCGCTGGTAGGTTTGTTATATCCTCCCCATCAAGGAGTATGCTACCCTTTGTAATTTTGTATCTTCTGTCACCCATTATTACCCTTGATAGTGTTGTCTTGCCAGAACCGTTTGGTCCCATAAGTGCATGGAACCTGCCCTGTTCAACAGTGAGAGAAACACCCTTGAGTATCTCCTTTCCCTCTATCTCCGCGTGAACATCAACTAATTCAAGCCTAAGAGACATGGATGAGCCCTATTATTCTTTAAATATAAATATTTTGTAACTATTTTTTAGTCAGATCGGAGAATAACAGGGCTGAGAGCATCATTGTAAGGCCATAGATCAGTGGATAGATGATGATTAATACAATGCCTGGCATACCTGTGGCTGTACCAAGGATTGAGGATAGCTTAAAAAGGGGTGCCATTGGGTATATTATGTAGATTATTATGGTTGAAAAACCTATAAAAAATCCTGCCAGCGCTGCCCTCTTCACTGTCAATTTAAAGAGCGGAATAGCGGCGAATATGCCTGTCCAGGGATAAGGTGTGAAAAAAAGGAATAGGTAGGCGAGGATTATTGATATTCCTATGAACACATAATCCCTATTCATAGGTGATGGTCACCTCCGTCCTCCAGGCTGTAAGATCATAGTAACCATGTGAGAGCCATGTGCTAAGCTGGTTCTCATAGTAGTAGCTGATGGGATTATCGCTTGGGCCACCGGGAAAAACACCCAGGAATATACCTGCACCGGGGCATGATATCTCCCTCAGTGAGGAGCTTGAGGTAACGTACGGTTCTGGAATAACTGGCAGATATGGAACAGATCCAACGCTTAGTGTATTTGTATCACCGTAGAATGGTATTGGACCAACAGAGAATGCATCTGAACCAGTTATGCTGGATATCATGAGATAATGCACCCTGCCCCAGGTCCATGATGAAACATTGTTACCAAGATATGATGCAAGGAGTGAAACAGCCTTTGAAAATGATATCATTGCTAGTCTGGTAAAATTGCCATTCACCCAGGGTGAATCAGGATAGTTTGAT
Organism: Candidatus Aciduliprofundum sp.; assembly: GCA_002878135.1. Classification (GTDB taxonomy): domain Archaea; phylum Thermoplasmatota; class Thermoplasmata; order Thermoplasmatales; family ARK-15; genus ARK-15. The sequence goes on along the minus strand of PNIT01000032.1, from coordinate 8,160 downwards.
GCAAGGTATATCAGGGTATTAACGAATGGGAGTGGCAGCAAATCCAGACCATTGGAATCCAATATCCTCTGGAAACTCAGGTTGTAGATGTATGAGAGTGTATACCAGTATACGGTCATGCCCACTGAATCCGTGTATGCCGTGAAGTTCCAGTTCTCAAGGTATTCAAGTGCCTTCTTTTCTGTCATGTTCATATTCATATTCTTGATGGAATTATCTATGTAAGGCATTAGCTTCATGGCGAAGAAGTCGGTAACATTCGACTGCATTGCCTTCATATCATCTATGCCCATCTTCTGATGTGTTCTTAGATAGTTCCAGGCGGCATACGCCCTTCCACCGCTCTCCCAGAAACCTCCAATGAATGGATATGGATATGACTTACCAACGGTTGCCTGGTTAGGCGCAAAGGCATAACCCTGCTCAGGATCCTTCACCTGAGGAAGATACTGATATGGAACGTATCCGCAGGGTATGTAGCTTGGATTCGTTCCATTGAGTATTGACCTGCTCCCAACAACATAAACATTTTTGCCATCGGGCAGTGTTTCCCTAATTATGGGAAAATTACCTGCAACTATGTACCCGGCATGGTCCCTTGAAACAAGTGCAAAGTTCTGCGGAGGATAGCCCCAGTATCTAAGGGCGTTCATGAGGTCAGTGTAGTTGCTGGACCTGTCAAGCATAAGTTCAGCAATTAATACATAACTCGGTTGCTGAGCAGTCCAGTTTATGCTTATGCCGAAGTTACCCCACCTTGCTATAACAGGGCCATTCCTGGTCATTGGTATGGAGTATTTGTTTCCGAGCAGTGTGAAATTCCTGAATGAGGCATCATGCCAGGTACCGTTGTAGAGGTATCTGTTTCCATTGAATATTTCAAGGAATACGTTTGCGGAATTACCCTCAGACATGGTAAGGCCCCATGAGGTGTTCTGTGTATGTCCTATGAGGATCCCAGGTATACCTGCAAGGGCCCATCCAGTTACGTTGTAGTTCGGATCAACCAGGTTAAGCGGTATCCACAGTGAAGGTGCCAGGAGTGTCAGGTGCGGGTCGTTGGCAAGCATCGGATAACCTGTCTTTGAATTGTTTGCCGTTACCACCCAGCTGTTGCTGCCTATGGTCTCCTCCATTGAATGCAGTGCGGGAAGCATCATGGGATCGGATATGTTCTTAAGTGCAGCCATTATGAGCGGATTTATTCTCTTGAGGAGTGATGTGTTTATACCTGTAGCCCAGGAATCATACCAGTTTAAAGACCAGAGATAATCAGGGTCTATGTGCTGCTTCTCCAGATTATTACCATTCACTGTACCATCACCTGGTATCACAGTTATATTTTCTGTGTAGTATGGATAGTAAGGCCAGATGAGTGTTGAGTTCTCAAAACCAAATGCATTGTAGAATAGGGCAGAATAAAGTGGTTCATATATGCCCGTGGTAAGGCTGAGTGTCATGTATTCCTCCCAGACCAGCGTATAATAGGGTGACCAGAGGAAGGGCTTGAAACCGGCAAGTTTGAAATAGAATGGTGTACCTGATGAATTGATGTAGGAATTTATGCCCTGGGAGAATGCAACAGCAATCTCATAAAACTCAGGATGGTTTGTTTTGTATGCAATCTCAAGATTGTAGGCATTGTAAGGTAGACCAAGGTATCTCATGGCCTTGTCAGAATCTATATAGGAGGGACCAAGGTACTTTGAAAGGTTTCCAGATGCGGCAAGTGCCTGTATCTCCATCTGGAACAGCCTGTTGCTGGCCTGGTAATAGCCCTCAGCCATGAAGAGGTCATGGTCGTTCTGCGCATAAATATGGGCCATTCCAGTGCTGTCTATCTTCACCGTCACTGGTTTGTAGAGACCTGGTATCTTCAGTACCTGGGAAGTATAATTTGAATTAAGAGTTTCATCCCAAACACCAATCCCGGGTGAAGGATTCAGGACAGAAAAGTTCATTGAGAATATCGATAATACAATCAATAATGCTATGATCACGGCATCTAGAATTTTTCTCATAAAAAAGAATTGAAAGATTAAAATATAAAACTTTCCTTTGAATTTATTTCTAAAAAATTTAATAAAGGAAAATATTATTGATATACCAATGAATAAAAGCAGCAGTGTTGTGTTGTTTGCACTATTTTCAAATATTTTCCTGACCCTGGGGAAATTTATTGTAGCCATCATATCAGGTTCAGCGGGGTTGATGGCTGAATTTTTCCATTCATCATCCGATACACTTAACCAGCTCCTTCTCCTGCTGGGCATTAAGAAAAGTACTGAGAAGGACAGGCTTAATTTTCCATTTGGAAAGGGAAAGGAGCAGTATTTCTGGTCTTTCATTGCGTCCATAGTGTTCATAGAGGTATCTGGGATGCTATCACTCGTGGAGGGTTATCTGAAGATGCAGCATCCATACCTCCTTGAGAATATATCATATGTAACGCTCATTATAGTATTATCATTTGTGCTTGAGGGAGCTGCATTCCTGTACACACTGAGCGTGATGAGGAAGAATGTGAAGGTAGGTGGATACACTCACCTGAGGGAATATATAAGGGACATTAGGGATTCAATACTCCTTAACGCATTCATGGAGGATCTTGGCGCCCTCATAGGTATGGTGATAATATCCACTGGATTTTTATTTTCATTGCTATATCACAATTCATTATTTGATGGAATCTCATCCATTGGTGTTGGTATTCTCCTTATCATAATAGGTATATACCTTGCAGGAATAAACAAGGATCTGCTCCTTGGAAAGGGCCTCACATCCAGGGACAGGGAGAAGATAATCAGGATAATAAAGGAAACAAAGAATGTGAATGGGATAGTGAACATGGATGGAATATACATGGGTCCAAGCTCAATAATAATTGGCCTTGACCTGAATTTCAAGGATGGCCTGACAACGGAGGAGATTGAGAACACCATAGATACCATAGAGAAAAGGATCAGGGCGGAGATACCCTATGTGAGGAGGATATACATTGAGGCTGAGGAGGTCAGAAAAAGTTCTTAACCATATTATATTATTCCAGTATAATGATTCAGGTGATAGGTCTCTCAAAAACCTTTGATGGTAGAAGGCCTGTCAGGGCTCTCAAGAACGTTAACTTTGAGATTGGAAAGGGGGAGGTGCTTGGCTTTGTTGGTCTCAACGGAGCGGGTAAAACCACCACCATAAGGATAATGGCAGGTGTAATAAGGCCCGATTCAGGGCAGGTTTTGATAGATGGAAAGGATGCAATAGCAAACCATGATAGTGTAGCAGAAATGATAGCATGGGTACCAGAAAACCCAATCTTTGACCCAACAATGAAGGGCAGGGATTTTTTAATCTACATATCAAGGTTCAACAACAGGAATATCTCAAGGGATAAAATAGATGAGGCTCTTGCCAGGGTAGGTCTGGCCGAAAAGGCAAATGAAAAGATAAAGGGTTATTCCCTGGGCATGAAGAGGAGGCTTGCCCTGGCACAGGCATTCATATTCGAGCCTGAAATAATGCTCATGGATGAGGCCATGAACGGCCTTGATCCCGAGGGCATGAATTTTTTTAGAGAAACCATGAAGGAATTCAAGAAGTCTGGTGGATCTGTTCTTCTATCATCACACATACTGACTGAGATATCTGGAATTTCAGATAGGATCACCTTCATACACAGGGGTGAAACATTCCAGACAAGTACAGTTGAGGAGCTCGAGGATGAATTCAGGAAAAAGCTGGGAAACTATACATACTTTGAGGTTGATTCCCTGGATGACAATGAACTTGAGGAGATAAGGAGGAATTTTGGGGTGAATGCAAAATTCGATGGAAAGCTCCTCTGGATAAAGGATGCCAGCGATGATGAGATAGGGAATATAAACATTTACCTTGTCAAGAAAAATCACAGGGTGATGCAGATAAAGAGGGCGGAGTTCAACCTTGAGACACTCTTCCTTCAGAAGGTAAGGGAGCTTGAGGGGGTTAAAAGATGAAGAAATTTTTTACCATACTAAAAAGGGAAACATTCAGGGAGATGAGGAGCTGGAAGATCATAGTGATTGCAATAGTAATGCTCTCAATCATGCTGGTAACACTCCCCTTACTTTCATATTCAGTACAATCGATCCAGCCCAGCTACGGTATTCTTTCGGCACCCTACAATGATTCAGGATACATTGATCTCAAGGTAATGGCGATTGATTCTGGTGGAACACCTGTATCAGTAACTGGCAATGTAACATTTCAGTATGGATCAAATGGAACAAAGGTCTTTATATCGGATTTTAAAACATCCACATCATCACCAATCATAGTAAAAACACACATAAAATTTGAGATTCCCCTCAATGGCTTTTTCATCTTCTGGATTTCAGGAGTAAAATATTATTCTGAAATAATTTCTACCAATTCCATTAGCATATCAATCCATCAGATTGTATCACCCTCAAACTCATCCCTACCCGGAATAGCATTGCTCGTAACGAGTTACAACGGTACTGTTCCTGGCAATTTCTCCCTTTACATTAATGGTACTTATGCTGGAAAACCCGACAGCAACGGATTCATGAAGGCATTTGGAATAGGAAAGGTTACCTTCAAATATGGAAATTATTCACAGATGATCTGGGAAATTCCAAAACCAGAGATTTATAGTTCACTCACCCCTGAGGCGCTGATATCATCCTTCACATCCAGCATTATATCACTCTTTGTACCCATAGCCGCCATAATTGCGGGCTACGATTCCCTGGCAAAGGAAAAGGTATCAGGGGCCCTTGACCTAATACTCTCAAGGCCTGTAAAGAGGGAAACAGTTTACTGGGGCAAGGTCCTTGGGGCATTCCTATCCATATTTATATATTTCGTGATCATATCACTGGTGTTCCCCTTTGCTGCAGCCCTCTTTAATATAAATGTAACACCCCTGGAGATTGTATCACTAATAGCTGCAATTTCATTCCTCACCTTCATATTTATCATCCTGGAAGGCATCTCAGGTTTCTTTGGGAAATCGGTTTCAACACCACTGGTCTGGGGTATAGTGATATGGATATTCTTCAACATGATATACAGCATCATATCCCTGGGCGTATTATACATATCCCAGATATCCCTGTCCTCCCTTAACGCCCTTAAGCTGGCAAACATAATAGGTCTAGGAAACCCAATAAACATTGCAAAGTACATCACATACATGGGTCTCCCCAACCCACAGGTTCTGGTCTACGGTGTTTCATTACTGGAGGTTGTTCTGGGGAGCATAGCATGGATTATATTCTCCGTACTGCTCTTCATTTACCTCTCAAGGAGATTCGAGTGATGTCAGAATTCATCCAGATAATAGCAGCCCCTGAGAGTGAAGTACCTGTCCCTGACAACAATCAACCTTTTTTTGATTGAGAATTCATCCATCTTGTTTTTTATACTCTTTCTCATAAAATTCCAGGATTTAATAACACCACCATATATGTATATGTTTTCTGGATCAAGGAGATATACCATTGATACAATGAATTCACCGAACTCACTGCCCACCCTTTCAAGGGCCTCTATGGCCTTTCTATCACCCATAAGTGCATTCTTTTGAAGTATTTCACCCTCCATACCAAACCTTTTTTTGAAGGCCTTTCCACCTATCCTGTCCTCCCAGTCACCCTCAATCAACCTGAGGTGCCCTATCTCACCCGCCATTCCGGAGCCCCTGTATACCTTTCCGTCAATTATTATGGCACCACCTATACCCGTACCCCAGTTGATGAGTAGTGAATTTTTCACGTTCTTCCTCAAAAGATTGTGTGCCGCACACACGGTATCATTCTCTATGCTCACCCTTCCGAAGGGTGAGAAAAATCTTCCTAGGCGAAATCCAGAGAGTGGTATGTTGGGTGAGATAAGTACCCTGTTACCATCATATCTGCCCGCAATGGCCACATTCAATCTATCCGTTACATCTGTATACTGGAATGAATCTGAAAGTATCCTGAGGAGTTCATCCCTCTCCCTTGGAGTTGTGTATTTCATCAACCTAACTATCCTACCATCATCCATCAAGGATATGAGTGTCTTTGTACCGCCTATGTCAACCACTACCTTTCTCATGTGAGATCCTCCAGGGCATGGATGAACGCATCAAAGACCTCCTGGAAATTCTCCCTTGTGTAACAGACCCTGAGATATGGGCCATCAACACCAAAAAGTTTCCCGGGTACGATTGAGATACCCTTTGAATGCAGGTATTCCGCCATGGATACTGAATCCATATCTGAATAAGAAGAATAATCAACGAATGTCACGGTTGAAAGTACGGGCTCCCTCCCGCCATAGAACCTCAGCCTGCCCATGTTCTTTCTCAGATAGGACAGATTCTTCTGCATCTCATACCTGGCAAATTCCCTTATGGAATCATTATCCCTGAGCATCCTGTACGCAACAGATATATTGTACCTTGATACCTGCTCTGTAAATATACCCTTCATGCTGTTTATTTTATTGGCATTTTCAGGAGTAGGGGCTATTATCCATCCTACCCTTACCTCATCCCCACCATAGAATTTTGTGTACGTGTTGATCCTGTAGGCATCATTCTTGTATTTCACATTATCTAAATCCATGTAAAACTGGAGGAATGTTTCATCCACCAGGGTGGTCCTGAAATTATCCATCTCCTCCAAGAACCATCCAGTTGGATTGTTTATGTTGCTGTAAAGGAGAAGGTCAAATCTTCCATCCATCTTTGATCCATAGTTGCCATCAACCACATACATCTTTTTACCATTCGACTCAAACTTCCTGTATTTTTTATTCACCTCACCCCTAGCCACCATATCACCAACATTATCTAGATCAAGCAACTCAGGAAGTTTGAATATGGGCTCATATTCGGGCAATCTTACATGGTATGTGTAATGATCGTTTAGCCTCAGGAATGTTATGGTCATGAATAGTGCCTCAGTGGCACCGTGCGTGATAACAATATTTTTTCTGTCAGTGTTATTCAGTGAGGCTACCTCTTCCTTCAGGTAATCCTCATCCATCATGGTTGCATTCTCAAAGTATTTTTTTAGGTCAATCCTGCCTGAAAGGCCGCTGTTCGAAAGGTCAAGTTTTGTCCTGTGTGATATGATCCATCTACCTGTTTCAAAATATGGTTCATACATTATTTACAATAAACACCAATTATTATTTAAAAATTTTATAGAAAAATTTTCCATTCCTTTCGATCCTTTTTACTTTTCCCTTTTCCTCAAGGTAATGCAGGTGTGCAATTGTCTCACCAAGTGCAAAGTATTTCTGCGTCTTTGGGAATATATTCCATTCACCGTTCATCACATTCCATTTTATTAGTGATGCCACGCTGTAGGCATCCATTTCACCATCAAGAACATTCAGTATTTCTTCCAGCCTCTCATGATGGTGGTATATTATCTCATCTATCCTTTTAGAAGGATCTCCTCCAGGCATACCATGGCCGGGCAGTGTTCTTTCAATGTCGAGTGATTTAATCCTGTTCAGGGAATTCATGTAGCTTTCAAGGGAATTTTCCAGTGAAGGCCACCAGGTTATGTTTGGTGTTATGGTGAAGAGTATGTGATCACCTGAAAATAGAATTTTATTTTTCGCATCATAGAGGCAAGCGTGTCCGGGCGAATGTCCAGGTGTAATTATTACCCTGAGATCCATTTTACCTGCCCTTACCAGGTCACCTTCCCTGAGTGGCTGGAATTTAATTGAAAGTAAATCCGGATATGTGCCTATGAATATGCTGTTAAGTATGCCAAAGGCCACATTAAGGTCCTCCTCCGGGAAACCATTCCTCATGAGATATTCGTTCATCCTCAGCCAGTAATCATTTGTTCCTGATGAATTCTCTATTATCCTGTATTCCTCACCTGATATTAGAACACCCGAATTATTCTTATACCTACCCACCAGACCTATGTGGTCCGCATGTATGTGTGTAATGAAAAACCTTGGATTTTTTATACCCAGCTCATTTAGTGCATCATTAAGCGCATTGAATGATATGTCTGTGTTAAAGCCAGTATCTATAACGAGTGTATTTTCACCTGCTATGATATAGGAGTTTATGTATTTTAAGGGGCTTTTTGGGAGTGGAACGCGCACAAGATAGACATCATCAAGAATGTTTTCCATCCGTCG
>PNIT01000003.1 GCA_002878135.1 Candidatus Aciduliprofundum sp. | reverse complement strand
TTTCAATATCCTGTGTATTTTGTTGTGTGATATCTTTATGCCTCTTTCCCTGAGATTCTTTTCAATTGTAAGTGCTCCACTCCCTGGATGTTCTTTTCTCATATTATATACGAGCATTTTCATTTCCTCAGAAATCTGATCTTTCCTCCTTCCTGCATTTCTTAATTCCATCTTTCCTTCCAGCCTGTATCTTCTGTAGATCATATTCACATATCTGGGTGTGATATTCATGATCCTTGCAATTTCTGAGGAACTCATTCTATTCTCCTTCTGCTTGATTATCCAGTTGATTTTCTTTTGTGTGAGTTTGACCATTGAATGAATGGAATTACAACGATGTAAATGATATCCCCCTATATATAGGAAATTATTTTGGGATATCACACCATCCAAAATAATAAAAAATATTTATAAGCAAGAAAAATATATTGAAATGGCAAAGAGTGAATTGAGTTTCCTCTTGCCACTTATGGAAAAATTTAATGCCCATGTTAAGGTGCTTTCGGACAGAAGGATCAGAGAGGAGATGACGAGGATTGGAGTTGCAAAGGAAGGACAGGAGATAATGGAGAACAAGGCTAAGTTCTACATAGTGAAGATAGAGAATCTTCCCATAAAGGATGCCATAATCCTGAAGCAGGAGGCGCTCAGCCTTGGAATGGACTGCGCTGTTTCATGGAACGTTGTATCCCTGAAGGCGGAAAAAACTGATGCACTTTTATTCGGTACGAAGAAGCAGTTTGATTTCCTCACAAAAAAGATGTTCATACAGCCCTTCAACGGGAGGGAATTGAGTGAGGAAATAAACGAGGCAATTTCAAATTTTGAGAATGAATTCTATGTATGGAAATTCAGGGATGATTCCCTGGACCTGAGCAATGTTTGCGTAATGGGGATACTCAATGTAACACCAGATTCATTCTCAGACGGTGGAAAATTTTTTGACAGGCAGAAGGCGCTGGAGCATGCTGAGAGGATGGTGGAGGAAGGTGCGGACATAATAGACATAGGTGCTGAAAGCACAAGACCTGGATCAACGCCAATAGATGCTAAGGAGGAGATCTCAAGGCTTTCAATGGTGTTGGATGACCTTTCATCCTTCACCGTACCTGTATCCGTTGATACATACAAACCTGAGGTGGCTCAATTTGCCCTGGATCATGGTGCCAAGATAATAAATGATGTTTTTGGCCTCAGGAAGGAGGGAATGATGGAAGTTATCAAGAGGTACGATGCGGGTGTCATAATAATGCACATGAAGGGTGAGCCACAGACAATGCAGCAGAATCCTGCCTATGAGAATGTTACCTCGGAGGTAATACAGTTCCTCAGGGAAAGGAGTCTTGAGGCCATAAGATTTGGTATAAAGAAGGAAAACATTGCCATAGATCCAGGTATTGGTTTTGGAAAAAGGCTAGAGCACAACATAACACTCCTGAGAGAATTGCAATCATTCAAATCACTTGGTTTCCCCATAGTTGTTGGTGTTTCAAGGAAGGGTTTCATAGGGGAAATACTTGAAAGGGATGTTAATGAAAGATTGATTGGATCAGTTGCCTCAGCACTCTTTGCCGTGATGAACGGTGCATCCATAATAAGGGCGCATGATGTGAGGGAAACAAAAGAGGCAATAAGGATGCTGGAGGCCCTAAGGAAATGAAATGTCCTGTATGTTTTGCCTCCCAGGAGATATATGAGGGTGAGATAACTCATGTTTGTCCATACTGCGATGCAATCCTTGTTCTTGAAGGGGGGTCACTGAGAAGGATAGACAGGTTTCCCTGGTGGATAAGGAGAAATATGGAGGTAGGTGAAAGGGAGGGCATAATTATCACGGGGAAATATAGATTCATTTTCAGGTATGATGGAAGATGGATACTGAATGATGAGTATTTCCTCCTTGAGAATAGGGCTGAAAGGGGTAGAATGGATGAGGATGTTGTTGAGATCTATGGGAAGCTTCCTATCCTTGCATTTCCAGGTATAAGGATAGGCGTTGAGTTTGATAGGGGCATAACTATAAGGCATCCTGGGGGATCAGCAATCTTTGAGAGAATTGAGAAATGATTTCACCTTTTCCCTGAATTCCTCAAGTGTACCCTCGTTCACTATATAATAATCGCTCTTTGCTATAACATTCCCAAGGCCCCATGATAGCTCCCTTTTATCCCTTTCAAGGAATTCATCCATATTCCTAATATCGTCCTTCCTTCCCCTCCTTATCATCCTCTCATATCTCGTTTTCTCTGAGCTTAGGATAGCCACCGTTACCATCCTTATACCCAGTGACTTTTTGAAGAAGTCCACCTCCTCCTGATTCCTTATTCCATCTATAACAGTCCTCTCCCCCTTTATTTTGTCCAGTGTCCTCCTTGCCCATATATCCATGCCATTCAGCCTTCTTTCATTTGATGCTACCTGCCCAACATTCTTTTCTGTAAGCTCCAGACCCTTGGATGCAACATACTCCCTAACAACATCACCCATGCTCACCACATCCCAGCCCATTGATATAGCAACCTTCTTGAATTCATCCTTCCCTGAACCTGGCATTCCCACGAGGAGGACTATCATGTTCTGGAGAAAATATGCAATGGGGTAAAATACTTTCTATCCACCTGCCACGGGAGGAAATATGGAGACAGTATCCGAATCTGAGAGTTCCGTCTCTAGATTCTTCAGGTACAGTATATTCTTTCCATTCTTAAGAATTATTACTCCCTTCCTGAAGCCATCCTTATCATAAAGTGCATTCCTGAATGGTTCACCATACTCCTCTAGGATCTTCCTCAGTAATTCATCCACATTTTTTGCACTGATTTCCTCTTCCTGCTTTCCCGTGATCTTCCTCAGGGTGGCAAAATACTGGACCTTCATAAAAAAAATTAAAGCTGGAGAGATTTTAATTTTTCCTCCTTGGGTACACCATCAGGTGTCCATCCCCTGGCCGCATAGTAATCACTCAGAAGTTTTTCAAGTGGAACAACGCTTCCCTTGTTTGGTCCATCCGGCATGGGTTCCCTGAGCATCCTGGGCGGAAGTGTATCATCCTTTCCTGTGAAACCTGCCTGTAGATCGTATAGCCTCTCAAGGTTCCATATCCTTTCACCCGCAAGCATCATCTCCTCTGTGGTGTAATCAAAGCCAGTTACCACGTTAAGGAGATCCCTGTAATCATCCGCCCCCAGTGCGAATGACGTAAAAAGGCATATTCCGGAGGAATCAATAACTGCTGTCAGATCCTGGAACATCTTTGTATAAGCACCCTTGCCCTCTACCTTAAGTGGATCTAGCTTCTCAGGTATACCCAGTATCTCGGGGGATATCATATAACCCCTTACATGGCATCCTCCACGGTTGCTGGTGGCATATTCAAGAGCATGGCCATAGGCACCCCTCGGGTCGTATGCCGGGAGCTCCTGTTTCTTTGCACTCATTGAAAATTCAGGGTGACCGTAGGACTCAGCTAGCCTGTATGATCCCTCAGCAAGCTTATTCCCAAAGCCCTTCCTGAATGCAACGAGTTCAGTTGCCTTAACAAGGGTATCAGCATTACCCCAGGTGAGATCGAGACCATCAAGCTCCTTCTTGCTGATATATCCCTTTTCGTAGAGTTCCATTGCTGCTGCGAGCGTACCTCCAAAGGAAATTGTATCAAGTCCATATTTATCGCAATAGTAGTTTGCCTCTATTACCTTCTTAAAATCTGCAATGCCCAGATCGGCACTCATGGTCCAGAGGGATTCATATTCTGGGCCCTCACTGTCAAGACCGTCAAGCTTTGTTACCCTTCCGCAGGCAATGGGGCAGGCAAAGCATGCCTTGTTCTTTATGAGATACTTTTCAGACATGGATTCACCGCTCAGTTCATTGGCATGTTCCCACTGCCCGTACTGGAAATTCTTTGTTGGATAAAGACCCTGGGTATTTATTATGTTTACAAGAACAGCGGTACCGTATGTGGGAAGACCCTGTGAGGTGACGGGGTTTTCCTTTATCTTCTTCAATTTATCCTTCAGTACATTCGTGAATTCATCCTTCTTTGCTATGGTCACCTTTCCTGTACCCCTTACGGCAATTGCCTTCAGCTTCTTGGATCCCATTACGGCACCAACGCCCGTTCTTCCGGCAGCCCTGTGCTTATCATTTATCACAGCTGAGAACCTCACCAGGTTTTCACCCGCGGGTCCTATGCATGCCACCTCCACCTTATCATCCTTAAGTTCCTTGTGAAGCATTTCAGTTGTTTCATGCGTATCCTTCCCCCAGAGATGCTTTGCATCCCTGAGCTCTGCCTTCCCATTGTTTATGTAAAGATATTTAGGGGATTTTGCCTTGCCCTCAATTATGACCATATCGAACCCTGCAAACTTGAGCTCAGGACCAAAGAACCCACCTGAATTGCTTCCTGCAATGGCACCATTTAGAAATCCCTTTGTTACAACCATATATCTGCTTGCTGATGGTGCAGGCGTGCCCGTAAGAGGACCTGTTGCAAAGATCAGTGCATTCCTTTCATCCAGCGGGTCAATCTTTGCATCCTTTGTAATCTCCACATAATATTTTGTTGCAAGACCCCTGCCACCTATGTACTTCCTTGCCCATTCCATGTTCAGGTCTTCAACCCTTATCTTTTCATTGCTGAGATCCACCCTGAGTACCTTTCCAACATATCCACCTAACATAAGGTCCACCTTTAATATCATTACATTATTATTTAATAAATATTGTTATGCTTTTATGAACATAACAAAATAAAAATCATTTTTTCTTGGGAAGCACGTATATCTTGTTCCCAAGAATCATGTTGTTTGGTATGAGTACCCTTGTTCCATCCTCCTTAATAAGTTCAGTGAACAGAATGCTAATATCATTCACAACGCCCGTATCTCCAAGTAATGTTACCAGATCATTAATCTTCATGGGCCTTGCAATAAGTAGGAATAAACCCGCCACCGCCTGACCCATCACCTGCTGTGTGGCAAAACCAATAACTATACCCAGGAAGCCACCAACCGAAACACCCGCCAGGCCCCCTCCTACCTCGCCGGCGATTGTTGTGATGAGTGCACCTACACCTATTAGAAGAAATACATTTCTGAATGCCTTTGCAACATCCTCTGTATATTTTGCCCTTAAAATTTCGTATATGAGGTCCGCGAATGACTTTATTATAAGGTAACCAAATGCTATGGTAAGTGATACATTGATGTAGACATAGTATGATTCAATGCTTATTCCATACTTAGGAAGTATAAACTGTATGAGAAACTGAAGCATTGCAGATATTATTATAAATAGTGCTATGTAGCCTATAAATTTTGCCAATGCACTAGCATATCCTTTAACCTTCTGTTTGTTTTCCATAACCAATTTTATTGAATTGTTCTATTTAAATTTT
>PNIT01000011.1 GCA_002878135.1 Candidatus Aciduliprofundum sp. | reverse complement strand
AAAAATTATTAGGAGGCGCCGCGGGGGAGATTTGAACTCCCGCTCCCTTTCGGGAACCAGCTCTCAAGGCTGGCGCCGTAGTCCGCTTGGCTACCGCGGCCCAAGAAAAAAGAATATTAAGGTATTATATAATACCTTTTTTAGATCAGGTCCTCAAATTCCTTCACGAGCTCAGGATATTTCTTCTGGACAGCATCCAGGAGGCTTTTCACAGATATTGATGAGAGTTCAACCGAGGCAATTGCGTCCACAAGCTTGTTCAGTGTTTCATCTGAGAGCTCGGATAGCTTTTCCTTTGCAAACCAATTCCTAAGATGCTTCCTCTCCAGTTTTTCCCTCACCCTTTTCTCATAGTGTTCCTTTAGAAACTCTTTGCTTGTGTTGTTGTTCCTTATTGCCTCATAAGCTGCCTCTCCAGCCAGTTTACCGGATATGCAGGCATTAGCCACTCCACCACCAGTTATTGGATCTATGAGTCTTGCGGCATCCCCAACGAGCATAACATTATCTGCAACTATGGTCTGTGGTATCGGGCATGTGGATACTGCTCCTGTTATTATCTCAATGGTCTTTCCCTTTTTCAGACCAGGATGCTTCTCTATGAAATCATCAAGGTATCTCTTCACCTCACCCCTCTTCTTGAGTTTATTGAGGGCAACCCCTATTCCAACGTTTGCCTCATCCTTACCCTTGGGGAATACCCATACATATCCACCTGGTGCACAGCTTCCCAGGTAGAAGTCAGTGAAATTCTTATCAATGTCTATGCCCACCATCCTGTACTCAATACATGAAACAATGTCCCTATCCTTTACCATGGTATTTATTTTAGCCCATCTGCCCACCTGGCTTTCGAATCCATCCGCACCAATGATTATCCTGGCCCTAACATCAACAATCTCCCCCTGTCTCCTTATCCTTGCTCCCACCACCTTGTTGTTCTCCTTTATGAGTGATATGGCTGGGCTCTTCACCCATATATCCGCTCCTTCCCTTGCTGCCAGTGCTGCCAGATACTTGTCAAACTTGTCCCTCTCTATGATGTAACCAACCTCGTTCCCTGCCTTGTTCGCTGATAATTTTATAAATGTTTTTTCATCAGGGGGGAATATCCTTGCACCCTCCACCTCATTGGAAATCCATATGGGCTGTGGATCTATCTCCACCTCAGGGAGCCAGCTCTTTGATATGCCCTCACCGCATCTCACAGGTGAACCTATATCTGGCCTTTTCTCTACCATGAGTACCTTAAGTCCATGCCTTGCGGCATACCTTGCTGCAGAGCTCCCTCCGGGTCCTGCACCTATAACAAGCACATCATAGTTCATTTAAACCACTCCGCAGATATTGCGCCCATCGGGCATACCCTAATACAGAATCCGCATCTTGTGCATGAATCCTCATCTATGATTATCCTTGTTTCATCAAGGAATATGCAATTCACGGGGCATGATCCAACGCATGCACCGCAGTAGTTGCACCTTGAGGTATCCACCTCCAAAATCTCACGCCCCCTCTGTACCCACGGCATTACCGTATCTCTTCCTGTATTCATCCAGGCTCATGGAGAATTTCTTCTCCACCTCTGTCCTGTATACAGGGCCAGAGTTGTATGCGCAGAATGGTATTATCCTTCCATCTGGTGTTGCGTAGTGTATAACGCACCTCTTCAGCCTCTCAAGATCATAGTTGTACTCATCCTGGAAATGCATAGCCCCTATGAAAAGTGAATCCCAGTGTAGTTTTCCCAGAGAATCCTTTGTTCCCTCCTTGAATATGTCCAGTATCTCCTTCAGCTTGAAGTGGGAAGGTGCCTGGCTCTCATCGTAGTATTTCTTGAATATCCTGTAGAGGTATGGTACGGAGAATATCTTTGATTTACCCTGGAATTTTGCCTCTAGAATCTTTGGCTGCAGCTCCTCCAGAAGACCCTCCACATCTATGAACCTCGTTATTGGTATTACCTTATTTCTATCATAGTCCTTGAATATGTATGTTGCTGTACCGCAGTGTGGGTGTGATGTAAATGCCACATATGGCTGCCTGAATAGCTGTGATGCCAGCTCAGAGAAAAGTGCAGCCACGGGTATAGGGAAGAAATCCCTCTTTTCGAAGTAATCCGTCTGCTTTATCAGATCATTTATAAGGTCACCCTGCGTGTACCTGCCAACTATGAGCTCATCCTGAGGTATCCTGCCAGCAAATGAAACTGGCTGGAAGTTTACAGACCTCACCACATCCAGGTTTTCAAGGCCAAATTCAATTATCTTTCCAACCTCATCATCATTCACACCTTTTACTATTACAGGTACAAGCACAGTTGCGAGAGGCTTGGGCTTTGTATGCCTCAGGTATTCGAGCGCCTGCAGTTTCTCCTTCAGGAAACCAGGTCTTCCCCTTGTCTTAATGTATGTGCTCTCCTTGAAACCATCGAACTGCAGGTATACAGTATGGAGGCCCGCATCAACCATCTTCTGTGCAAAGTCAGGTTCGTGGGCAATGCGCACACCATTCGTCGCAACCTGTATCTGTGCAAATCCAAGCTCCTTTGCCTTCCTTACCACCTCAAGGAAATAGGGATAGATTGTTGGTTCACCGCCTGCGAATTGAACGGCTGGAGTGGGTACGGGCTGTTCATTCCTGAGAACCTCCATCATCTTAACTACCTGCTCGAATGTAGGCTCGTAGACATATCCTGCGGCGTTTGCATTTGCAAAGCATATGGGGCATTTTAGGTTGCATCTGTTCGTTAGGTCAATGTTTGCAAGAGATGTATGACTGTAATGCAGCTCGCAGAGACCGCAATCCAATGGGCAGTTTGTTCCCTTTATCTGCGGGTTCTTGACGCCTACACCATCGACTGCCCACTTCTCATATCTCAGGTAGGTTTCAACATCCCCAAAATAAATATCTTTAAATTCACCGTGCTCTGGACATGTTTTCTTGTACATTACCTTTCCATTCTCCTCGTATATGGTAGCCGGTATCACCTTTTTACATACGGGGCATATGGACAAGGTCTCCTTTGGCAATCCTTTTTTGAGTTTGGATTGTTGTATTACATACATTGATTATTCACCCTGTTTCCATTCAATAAAAAAATTTAATATAATTATTTTGTCATTTTTTAAGCGACAGGGATGCTGAGGGGCATATATCATTCAGGGGGCATATGACGCACTTTGGCCTTAGGGGTGTGCATATATTTTTTCCAAACTCTACCAGAAGTGAATTCAGTTTTTTCCAGTGTTTTCTGTCCACTATATTCATTAGTTCTTTCTCAGTCTGTTCAGGCGTTTTTGTTTTCACGAGTCCAAGCCTGTTTGTTATCCTGTGCACATGAGTATCAACGGCAATGTAATCCTGATCAAAGCAAACAGACAGGACGATGTTTGCAGTCTTTGTACCTACACCTGGTAAATTCATCAGAAGTTCCTTACTATCAGGCACATTACCACCGTAATTCTTTAACAATATCCTTGCTATCTCCCTTATCCTCCTTGCCTTCTCCCTGTAGAAGCCTATTGGCCTAAGTATATCCTCAAGATCATCAAGTTTTGCCTCAGCGATCGACCTTAGATCAGGATATCTTCTGAAAAGATTTTCACTCACCATTCCTGTGGTCTCGTCCTTTGCCCTCTGGGAAAGTACAGTTGATATGAGGACCTTCCAAGGCTCCCTGAATGGAATCCTGTGGGGCTCTATTACTTTTTCAATCCTTTCAATTATTTCGTCAATATCCATCTGCATCACCTGAAAACATATGCAGGGCAAGGTCCAAGACATCTTGTACAGTGGATGCATCTCTCCTCATTCACCCAAACCCTGCCATCCTTTATGTAAAGTGCATTGTATTCGCATCTGCCAGTGCATATACCGCATCCGACGCATTCCTCAGATTGATATATTACCTGTATTGCCTTTTCAACAAAATTTCTATGGACTGAAAGATCATCACCAAGGGCGATCCTTGGAAGTATATTCTTCATGTTCCTTAACCTTTCAATATCTATCTCCTTGTTTGTTTTTAATCTTATGGATTCACCCTCTTCAATGATTGAAACCCTAAGGGATTCCCTTCTGTGGTCAGCAACATCATACCTTTCCTTCAGGTATGGAGGTAGGGTGTTCCACCTCCAGAGCGCATACTTTACCCATTTTTCATCAAGCCCATTCCTCTTTGCATAATCTCTTATGTATGAATACCATCTTTCATATATAGGATATTTTGAAACAATCTCCAGATCACCCAGGTCCTGGGAAGGGCACATAAAACAGCCTATTCTCCAGAGACCCCTGTCGTACCAGGGGTTGTATTTTAGACCATGCCTGAATATGTAAAGCCATACCATCAGGGAGTTCCATTTCTGTATTGGGCTGATACCTATCTGATTTGGTACCCATTCATTTTCCCATATGCTTCCAGATAATGCCCTGGACCTACTTTCATAGGATCTCTGCCCTATCACCATGTATATCTTGCCCTCACCCAGGGATTTTATGAATCTTGTTGTTGGTCCAAGCTTGCATACCTTACAGCACCATCTATAGTCCCTACCTGGAGGGCCAAAGTGATCCAAGCTCCTGAAAAATGCATCACCTGCATCAATGAACTCAAGTTTAAGTGAAAAATCCTTCACAATTTCCAAAACATAACCTATTGTTTCTTCAAACTCTAGACCCGTGTTAAGGAATACAGTCCTGAAATCCAGCCCCGCCCTCATCGCCAGGTGCAATGCCACGAGACTGTCCTTACCACCACTGAATGAAACCAGAACATTCTTACCACTGAATCTCCTAAGGAATTCTATGGATCTGTTTTCCTCCTTCTCCATAAATTCACTGTTTGCATCAATCGCATCCCTCAGGTTTGATTCCCTGAGGTTTACATTCTCATCCCCAAGTATGTACTTCACCTTAACGCCCATCCCCTTCTCAGGTATTTTTCCCTTCTCCACCCTGGAAATACCAATGGCAAAAACCTTACCCCCATCAGTTCTAAGGAAAACATCCCTGCCCTTTATTACATCATTACCTATATCAACTATACCTGGAACCATGAGGTTGCTCCCATTCTCTATAGATTCAACGGCACCAGAATCCACAGTGATGAATATATCCCTTAGATAGTCCTTAACGTATCCATAAATATGGGGTCTAAGTGAAACCCTTATGGAAAGATCCTCATGTACAACAGTTGCAATAACATTACCCCCCACTATCACCTCCTCCATCCTGTCAGGTCCAGGTATTCTGTTCAATACAACAACATACCTTGAGAAAATATCTGAAAATTTTTTAGAAAGTATTTCACTGAATGCCCTATCAAGTAAATCCCAGTCACCCTTCAATGGGAACTTGAACTCACCTGGGGGTGTTACATTAACAGTCCTTGATTTTGAGCCACACCTGCTGCATCTCTCTCCAAGAACTGGAACGTTGCATGAATCGCACCAGCCAATGTTAACCTTCCCCAGATATACTGGATTTGACACGCCCGAATAAAGCTTATATGGAATAAAAATATTTTGAAAAAT
>PNIT01000063.1 GCA_002878135.1 Candidatus Aciduliprofundum sp. | reverse complement strand
GATCTCATATTCTTCATAATTGTTTTCAGCATTAGGGGGTATATACCTTCATTTATCTTAAAGTACATTTACATTTTTTCCTCAATTTTACTTCTCTATCTCGCATACGGAGTTCTAAGGTGGGAAAAATCAGATAGAAGTGTTCATGGAAATTTCATAGTTGGTCTCACCATGGGAATAACAAATCCCTATCAGATTGCCTGGTGGTTAACTGTAGGAATATTCATACTTGATCGTTATTCTCTAGCATCATCGTACGGATTTTTTTCCGGCATACTTCTATGGATAATAATATTTCCTCTAACTGTAAAGAGATACCTCGAGAGATTCTCCACCTATGTAAAGTATTTTTCATTCGTAACTTTGATCATATTTCCAATCATAATACTTTACAGTGGTCTGACGGGGAACATATGAAAGGTTTTTTATTCAAATTTTGTATTTTCATGGGAAAGGTGAAGCCGAATGGTTAAAAAAGATGAATTCACAGTAACTCCATGGGAGGTAAAGGGAAAGGTTGATTATGATAAGCTAATAAAAAAATTTGGTACTTCACCCCTCGATGAAGATCTATTGAAAAGGCTGGAAGGTATCGCAGGATCCATGCACATTTTCCTTAGGAGAGGTGTATTCTTCTCCCACAGGGATCTTAATCTGGTTCTTGACGATTATGAAAATGGAAGGGGATTCTTTCTCTACACAGGAAGGGGACCCAGTGGTCCAATGCATATTGGCCATATAATACCTTTCATCATGACAAGATGGTTTCA
This sequence comes from Candidatus Aciduliprofundum sp., assembly GCA_002878135.1. Classification (GTDB taxonomy): domain Archaea; phylum Thermoplasmatota; class Thermoplasmata; order Thermoplasmatales; family ARK-15; genus ARK-15. Next base: position 4,788 of record PNIT01000063.1, on the reverse strand, counting down.
GGAAAAATTCGGCGTAAATGCATACATAGAATTAACTGACGATGAAAAATTTCTCAACGATGAGAAGATATCCCTGGATTATTCTAGGAAATGGTCATATGAGAATGCATTGGATATTATCGCCCTTGGTTTTGATCCTGACAGGACATTTATATTTCAGGATACGGAATACATAAGGAACATTTATCCAATGGCCATTAAGGTGGCAAAAAGGGTAAATTTTTCCACAGTGAGGGCTGTTTTTGGTTTCAGGAATGAAACCAACATAGGTATGATATTTTACCCTGCCATACAGATAGTACCCACTTTCTTTGAAAAGAAGAGATGCCTGATACCAGCGGCAATAGATCAGGATCCCTACTGGAGGATACAGAGGGATATTGCGGAGGGCTTTGGGTATTTCAAGGCAGCTGCGATTCACAATAGATTCCTTCCACCCCTTACCGGACCTGAGGGAAAGATGAGCGCATCCATTCCAGAAACTGCCATATACCTGCACGATGATGAAGAAACAGTGAGGAAAAAAATAATGAAGTACGCATTCTCAGGTGGACAGGCCACTGTTGAGCTCCACAGAAAACTCGGTGGAAATCCTGATGTGGATGTTTCATTTCAATGGCTCTGGTATTTCTTTGAACCTGATGACAACAGACTAAAGAGTATTGAGGATGATTATAGATCGGGAAGGATGCTTACGGGTGAATTGAAGGAGATACTCATTGAGAGAATAAATGAATTCCTTGAAATTCATAGGGCAGAGAGGGAGAATGCAAAAAAGAAAATAAAAGAATTTAAGGAAAGTGGAAGATTGGCTCAGGAAATGAACGCTAAGATAATAGAATAGAATGGGGCCGGCCGGATTCGAACCGACGGCCAACGGGTTATGAGCCCGTCGCTCCACCTGGCTAAGCTACGGCCCCTTGTCAACTATAATGTTGCATTCATATTTAAAAATTTAGCTATCCTCAGGAATTTATGGGAAGAAAAAAATATGATTATTTAAAAGGTGCCTTCACCTATAAAATTTAATCCTTTTGGTTCAAAGGTTGTAAAAAATAGTTTTCCTAAATTATTTAATCCTCTTCCTCTTTTCTATAGATGTGAAGATTTTTCCTTACAGGTTCAGGGAGAACCAGAGGGAGATGTACGATTTCATTGAGGATAATGCAGGGGATTATCCACTGTGCATACAGGCTCCCACTGGTTTTGGAAAAACACCAGTTACACTTTCTGCACTTCTGGAGAAGGGTGGTAAAATACTGTGGGTGGTGAGGACTGGTACTGAAACAGATAGACCTGTTGAAGAATTAAAGAAGATCAATGAAAAGGGTGGAGAATTCCTGGGATTAAGCTTCAGGGGAAAGAGGGATATGTGTCTCCTTGTTAGGGAAAAAATAACTGAATCATCAATCAGTTATGAGGATGTTTCATTTTTCTGTGAGAGGAATATGAAGAATTGCATATATAAGAAGAACCTTGATGATTTTAACACAATTCCAGACAGACCCATGCTGTATTCCGAACTTCTGGAATTATCAAGAAGGGAGAGGATATGTCCATACTATTATCAGAGGAAGATAGCCCCTTATATGGATGTCATTTCCATAAACTATAATTATATAATAAATGAAAATATGCTATGGAGCCTGAGGCGCATTCTTGACCCCAAAGAAACATACCTTGTGATTGATGAGGCACATAACCTTCAATTCATAGCCATGAATTTAAACAGTGATTCCATAAGTACAAACTCAATATCAAGGGCATTTGATGAGCTGAACATCTTGGGTAATTCTCCTGGATTATATGATACTTTACGCAAATTACAAATTATGCTCTCATCATTAATATCCAGAAAAAAGGAGATGCGCTTGGAGTTTGAAAGAATACTTGATGAAATTGATGATCCCCAGATTGAAAATCTCATAAAGGCAGGTACAAGGATAAGATCCAATAGAATGAAGGAGGGTAAGAGACCATTTTCATCAATATACCACATAGGTAATTTTCTCTACCAGTCAAAATTACTTTTTGATGAAGAGGGTATAGCCTTTATATTAAGGCGTGAAAAGAAGAACATAATTTTAGAGAGATGGGACATGAGAGCCTCTGAGATCCTTGGGAAGGTCTGGGGTCTTTTTAAGGGGGATGTCTTTATCTCAGGTACCCTTGAACCTGTTGATGCATTCTCAGATGTTGTAGGTCTCAAAAGCTACAGGTACTTGAAGATTCCGCACGATGTAGAAGAAAATAATATAAAAAGTATGATAATAAATGGTGTTTCAACCAGGGGAGAAAAGATACCATCTGATATGGTATTGAGATATTCAAGGATTCTAAATTCTTTCCTAGAAAAATTCTCAGACCTGAATGTTGCAATCTTTTCTTCAAGCTACAGGGTACAGGAAACACTGATTGAAATAGTTGATAAAAAATTCTGGCCGAGATTGTTCATAGAGAGGGAGGGTATGCCAGGGGATGAATCAAGGGAGATACTTGATAAATTCAAGAGATCCGCATACTCCGATAAAAAGGGGATACTTTTTGCCACCGCATTCGGTAGATTTGCTGAGGGTGCCGATTTTCCAGGAAAGGAGCTTGAGGCTGTATTAATTGCCGGTATACCATTCGAAAAGATGAATATAAAGGTTGAAACATACATAGAATACTATAACAAAAAATTCGGAGAAAAAAAAGGGAGATACTATGCCTACGTGGTTCCTGCCCTGAGGAGGGCATCGCAGGCCATGGGCAGAGTGATTAGGTCATCAAAGGATAAGGGAGTATTTATACTGGCGGATGAGAGGTATTTGAGAAAAGAATATTTCCAGCTTTTACCTGATTTCATAAAAATCTCATATACAATTGCTAATCTGGATGACTTTCAGAAAAAAATGGATGAATTTAAAAAAATATTTCAGTGAATATATTTTCCTTTTATGTTTACCTGGTATACAAGCCACAGATAGGCAGCCAGAACCAGGAGTGAGACTGAAATGGCGGCTATTAGCCAGGCATCGGATATGTACATTATCTTGTTATAAAAATCTGAAAGATTTATACCACCTTCCCCCGTGACAATGAAATAGGGGTACCTTGAAAAATCATTGATAAATTCTCCCACGGGGATAGCCAAGAGGGAGAGTATGGAAAGAGAGATGAAAAATGGCGCTGAACCCTTACCCTTACAGTTGAGTAATATTAGATACATGAGGAGCATCCAAATCAAGGAGATCAATAATATGAAAAATACGAAGACTGGATAAAGGTCACTAACGGAACTCGATGGGGAAAAAGGTCCGAATAATCGTGAGGCGATGTATGGTGAGAATTTATTTAGTTCCATGGCGTAGAGGAATCCAAGGAAGGACTCAAAGGCCAATGAGGGCAGTGCGATGTAAGAAAGTATGTACATAATTGATCCATATCTTTCCCTTTCCCCTTTATGGTATAGGTATCCGTATATACCAAAGAGAAATACAGATACCATAGTTATTGCGCCGAATATCCTATGGAGTGTAAACTCAGGGTAAAGTGGATTTCCAAAGACTGCAAGGAGATCACCATTCATTGCCTGTGAAAAACCAACTGGGTCATTAATAAAACTGAATATCATGTTAAAACCTACAGGTACCATTATTGTTCCAACAGCCATTATTATGCCAATTATGAGATGGACCTTCTCACTTACCTTATCCCAAGTGTACCAGTAAATACCTATGGAAGGAAGTGCAATAAGAATTCCTATCAGTGAGATTGTGATGGGAATAAAAAGTACAGTGGTAGCGTAGAATGTTAAGAGTGGCCAAAAGCCCCCAAGGAAAACAGTTAGCCATGTTGCCCATACACCTGCAAATAGATCCGTTATAACCATAAATTTGAATATGGATCTTATGTTCATCTTTAATGTATTATCTTTTTTCTTAATCTGTATGTATTCAAGTAAAGGTATGATTATTGAAATACCGAGTATAAGATTAACCAGAAACAGGTGGGCAATGGTAACATAGCCAAGAAGTATGAAGGCATTGAAAATATCATTCATTTTTATCCCTCCTGAATCTCATAACATATAGTATTGCAAGTGATCCGAGTATTAGTATTGAGATCTCAACAACTATTATTAAAGTGGAGAAGGCAAAGGTAATGGTATCAGGTGTGATGACCTGCCAGTACTGTAAAAGCCCATATATGACCCATGGGTGTCTTCCTGCCTCCCTCACTGCCCAGCCCGCTGATGCTGCAACTATACCCAGTAATGGAGCAACAAAGGAAGAATATACTATGAATTTTTCAACAGGTATCCTGAATATTCTCTGGAATAGGGAACTTAACCTCTTAGAATAAAGTGTTAGATATATTAATGAAAATATGAACAATATAATGCCCGAGATCATCATGGACCAGTAGACATAATAACCCCAGCCAGCAAATGCCTCAGCAGCTCTTACACTCTGTATAACTGCATTTGGATCAACTGAACTTGATGCATAGTTCAGATAATAATTAAAACCAGGGAAAATATGGTTTGGATCTCCATATAGAAGTATACCCATCACAGGATCCTTACCGCCTAGATTTCTAAGACCTTCAAAGGCTACGAATTTTAATACATTATACTGGTAAACAATCCTTCCCATGAAATCGCCTGAAAATGCCATAAGTATAGAGGCAATTGCACCCACTCCATAGCTGATCTTCAGAAGTTTAAATCTGTATGGTCTTTCATTTTTCCTTCTAATGTAATCTAGTGCAATGAAGGCGCTAGCTTCAAATGAGGCTATTATA
>PNIT01000034.1 GCA_002878135.1 Candidatus Aciduliprofundum sp. | reverse complement strand
ACAAGACCTATCATCTGGCCAGTTATGCCCAGACCCTTCACATCCGTATCCATGAATTTTCTGGACATCTCCTCCATGTTTTTCAGCCACAGGTGCGGGTCCTGTTCAGCAAGACCGCTTCCGGGGAATATTATCTCAGAATCCCTTATGGATTCATCTACCTTTTCACCCTCCTCGGTATACAGGCCAGCCTTTATCTTGCTTGTACCTATGTCAAATGAAATGACCTTCATATGCCGGATTCCACCTCCCCCATGCACTCCTCAAGGACCTGGAGTGCACGATCCGCCTCCTCCTCAGTTATTATAAGGGGAGGCTTAATCTTGAGAACATTCCTGAAAGTAAACTCATCCTTCATTATCTGCGGCATGGAAACGTCGAATATTACTCCCTTCTCAAATGCGCTCTGTAGGATGTATTCTGTCTCCTCGGTGGCAGGCTTCTTGTTCTCCCTCACTAATTCTATTCCTATGAAGAGACCTGCACCCCTCACATCTCCTATCAATCTATGTCTATCCTTCATCTCCAGGAGCCTCTTCATTATGTAATTTCCCATCCTTTCCGCCCTTTCTGGCAGTTTCATTCTCTTTGTAACTTCAATGCTTGCAAGTGCTGCAGCAAAAAGCACAGGATCGCTTCCGAAGGTGGTGTGCTCCTCACCCTCAGTAAAACCGCTCAGATCACCGCCTGCAAGCAATGCACCAACAGGGAATCCACCGCCTAGGGCCTTCGTGAGTGTCATCATGTCAGGTTTAACGTTGTAGTATTCTGAAGCTGACCATTTACCTATCCTTCCAAATGCAGTCTGCGCCTCATCAAATATAAGGAGTATATCATTCTCATGCAGGATGGATCTAAGCCTTTCAAGATATCCAGGGGGTGATGGTATCTGCCCACCTGGCCCCTGCATGGGCTCTATGATCATTGCAGCTATATTGTTGTTATTATCATATTTTATCAGATTTTCGACGGGTGTAAGGCATTCAAAATCGCATTCACCAAACCTCTTATTGAAGGGACACCTGTAGCAGTATGGATATGGTACCCTCTTGAAATGCTCAACACCGAATCCCTCAAACCTTATCACTGAGGGCATGGGGTTGCTTGCAGCTATTGTGGCAAGTGATGCACCATGATAACCCCTGTATGTAACGATGAATATATCCTTCCCGGGCCTGTTCACCATGGAGAGTTTCATGGCCGCCTCAACCGCCATGCCACCACCCTCGTTGTTAAGTGAGACCTTCTCAAAATTGAAGAGCTCGGAGAGGGCATTTATGAGCTTTATCCTGGGTATGGTTGGATAACCGTACCTCACATGAGTTAGATAGTGCATCTGTTCGTATACAGTATACATGATATCACTGTTAACATATCCATGGTTGAGTGTCCATGCCTGGGCAGTCATATCAAGGTACCTGTTACCCTTTACATCGTACACATATGAGCCCTCACCCCTGAAGAATACCGTTGACTTGAGGGGTGTAAGCGATCTTTCCCTGGCCCTTGAGAATTCTTCCTCGGTTAACTTTGTCAGAAGATCAATTACCTCCTCCTTCTTAAGATAGGATGGTTCAAAAACCATGGTTAACCATTTTCCTGATTCTATTTATACTTTTTCAACAATTTTTTAAAATTATTATAAACGATTAGAATTTTTTAAATCATTTATAAGGGAAAGATCTCATCTATGATCTTCCTCAATTCATCAATACTGTCTGCAATGAATTCCGGATGCTCTTTTTCTATGGTTTCCCTCCTGCTAACACCGTATGTAACTGCAATTGATATAACACCTGAAGCCTTTGCCTCTATTATATCCTTTGGCTGGTCACCAACGAATGCTATGTGCCTCTTTTCTATTCCATGGATCCTTGAGAATTCATCAATTCCATTCCTCTTTCTCCCATTTATCTCCTCATAGCCCCTTATAAATTTGAAATACCTCTGGAGAGAGAAATAGCTCACCTGTCTTTCAAGTATAAAGACAGGGTTGTATGATATGAGACCTAGGATATATTTCATAGAGAGATATTCAACAAGTTCAATAACTCCAGGAAATGGTTTCATCAATGTACCCAGGGATCCAAGGAAACTGTTAACATAATCAAGTGAGAATTCCCCCATACTCTCATCATCGATGCCATATTTCCTCGAAAGGTATCCTATAATCTCCATGAAGGACATGTAATCCATGAGCGATCTAAGCTCATCCCTGGTGAAATCCACCACACCCTGCCTTTGAAGAATTTCATTGAGGGATTTATAAATAGCATCGAATGAATCCATTATCGTTCCATCAACATCGAAGAGTAAACCATAATCCATGAAAAAATATTGAAATATTTCATCATAAACTTTTTCTTTTTCATTTCTATTCCATGATGATGATAAGGATAGGGAAGGATAACTTTATTGTTTTTTCCGATGACCTCACCGGTGCCAACGGTGTCTCGGGTATGATGGCAAAATTCTGCAGTTCGGCGGTTTTCAATCACGATAAAATTTTTTCAGATGTTGATGAACATTTTCAATGCATCACCCTGAACACAAAGACAAGGATGCTGGATGGAGAGAGTGCATATTCCATACTTTCAGATCTGAATGGAATTATTACTGAGAAAGGTGCCAGGATAGGCAAAAGGATTGACAGCACACTGAGGGGAAACATGGAGAAGGAGATAATACCATTCCTTGAGAGAAATTCAGCCATAATGACAGATACAATACCTGAGTACGGAAGATATACTGAAAATGGAAATACAATCACGCAGGAAACAAGCCTGGATATCGCTGAAAGATTCAGGGAACTTGATGTAATCCCCCTGAAAATCCATGAACTGAGGAATGCAAGAATAGAGAATGGAAAGGTATATGTGGTGGATTCAAGGACCTATTCTGATCTAGAGAGGATTGCAGAGTTCACATACAGGAATGGCTACATACCCATGGATCCAGGTCCACTCTGCAGCATGGTGGCCTCCCTTCATATACCTGGAGGGAGGAGGAATCTGAAGATCCCTGCCATATCGAGCATATCATACATCATAGGGAGCATGGAGAAGAAAACATTCCTGCAGCTGGAGCATGCCAGATCAAGGGGGATAAGGATTGTGCACATAAATGAATTCTCAGGCGAATTCTCCAGGACCCTTATTCTCAGGCTGAACTATATGGAGCACAGGCACCTCATAGATGATATTTTCATTGAAAGGATATCAAGGTTCGATTCCTTCGTTCTAAGCGGTGGTGAAACAGCAAACACCGTATTTGAAAAATCGGGAGGAATATACATTGAAAGTCTCGGCGACCTTTTCCCCATAGTGGGGATTGGAAAGATTCACGGTGGAAGGCTGGATGGTAAGATTGTTGTAACAAAGGGAGGTATGATAGGTTCTGAGAACATTTATATCAGTATACTGAATCTACTCCTGAGTGGTGAAGATGGTAAGGATAGGAATTACACTTGGTGATCCCGCAGGCATAGGGTATGAGATAACAGCAAAATCCCTGACCAAATACAGGGATAAGAGAAAATTTACTCTAATAGGCAACCATGATCATTTTTTCAATGTGCTCAGGATACTGAATATCAGGGAAGATGAATTCGATGGCATTAAATTCATAGACATACCCGGAGGAAGGATTGAGTTCGGTAAGGTACAGGAGGAGGCGGGAAGGATCTCCTATGAGAGTGTAAGAAAGGGTATAGAACTTGCACTAAAAGGGGATATAGATACTCTTGTTACAGCACCAATAAACAAGGAATCCTGGCAGAGGGCAGGTTCAAGGTTCATAGATCACACCACCATGCTCCAGGTTCTCACGGACTCAAGGGATGTTGGAACTGTTTTTGAGGTAAGAAAATTGAGGATCATATTCCTGACCAAGCATCTTTCACTCATTGATGCATGCAGGCAGGTGAAGAAGGAGAATGTTAAAAAGGGCATAAGGATGGCGGACCAGGCACTCAAGATGCTTGGTATTGAGAATGGCAGAATAGCTGTGGCCGCACTCAATCCACACGGGGGTGAGGGTGGACTTTTCGGAAGGGAAGAGATAGATGAGATACTACCCGCCATAGAGGAGATGAAGGAAGAATTCAACGTTCAGGGGCCATTCCCCGCAGATTCTGTCTTCCATCAGGCATCCCTTGGATACTTTGATATTGTTCTCTCACTCTACCATGACCAGGGTCACATAGCTGCAAAGACCTATGACTTTAAGAGAACCATAAGCCTGAACATAGGTCTTCCATTCCTCAGAACAACTGTTGATCATGGAACAGCATTCGACATAGCGGGTAAGGGTATTGCAGATGAAACAAGCATGCTTGAATCCATTAGAAAAGCTATAAAATATTCAAAGGTTTACAGGGAAAACTATAAAAAATATATTAAAGTGTGAAGATCCTAAAATTTTTTACAAATTTTTATAAATAAACTAAATATTTAAATATACCCTTTTACATATACTTCTGGTGATTCAATGGAGAATGAAGTTGACACCGCAAAGATTTTGAGATTGGTGTGGTCAAAGAAGGTCTGGTATCTGCTCATATGGCTTATCTTCATGTACATAGTGACCATCCTTGACAGGAACAACATATCCTTCGCCCTATCCGCAGGGATGATCACGGACCTGGGCGAGCCTTCCTCAATTGCTGCTACCGTTGGAGGTCTTGCAAGCGGCCTGTTCTTCATAGGCTACCTAATACCACAGGTGTTCACAAATTACATAATATACAAGACAGGTGTAAGAAAGCTCTTCACCCTGCTTTTCGCCACCTGGGGCATACTGACAATACTCACGGGCATGGTAACAAACATAATGCAGCTATATGTCCTTAGATTCCTTCTTGGTATAGCTGAGGCAGCCTTCTTCCCTGGTGTGATATACTTCCTCACACTCTGGTTCACTGTGAAGGAAAGGACAAAGGCAAACAGCATATTCATGCTCGGATTCCCACTTGCAGGTGTTCTTGGTGCGCCCATCGCCGGCCTCATCCTTGGCTACTATACAAACATGGGCTGGAGATATCTATTCTATTACGAGGGTATCATAAGCCTCTTCATGGCTCTCATTGCATGGATAGTTCTAACAGACAGCCCAATGAAGGCTAAATGGCTTAATGATGAACAGAAGAAGGTGCTACTGGAGGCCCTTGAAAAGGAGAAGGAGAAGAAGGAGGAAAAATTCGGAAAATACTCAGTAAGAACAGCTCTAAAGGATCTGGACGTATGGAAGCTCCTCTTCATTTACTTCACAGCCATGCTAGGTTCATATGGTGTTACCATGTGGACACCCACAATCATCAAAAACCTCTCACATATGACCGCTGCATCATCAGCTTTCCTCACCACAGTACCCTACCTCTTCATGGTCTTGGGTATGATACTCTGGGGAATCTCATCTGATAGGTTCAAGGAGAGGAAGTGGCACACCTTCGGCATACTCACACTCTCAGGTGTGGCCCTCTACCTCAGTGCAGTTGCGGGATACATATACCACGATTTCTGGCTCGCCTATGTGTTCCTGTTCTTCTCATACATGGGATCATTCTCAGTTATGGTGACGTTCTGGGCACTGCCGC
>PNIT01000002.1 GCA_002878135.1 Candidatus Aciduliprofundum sp. | reverse complement strand
TATTAATACAGGAAACAAGCCACCATGTGACCTGGTGAGACCTCCTTTAATTTTGGTTCCTCTTTAGAACATATATCCATGGCAAACTTGCATCTTGTATGGAATCTGCATCCATTTGGAATATTGAGAGGGTTTGGTATCTCACCCTTTGGAATCTCCTTTTCCCTTTTTACCAGCTTCATATCAGGTATGGCATTCATCAGAGCAATTGTATAGGGGTGCTTTGGATTTGAGAAAATTTCTCCAGAAGGACCAGATTCAACGATCTTTCCAAGGTACATTATCAAAATCTTATTGCAGATGAATTTGGCAGTGGCAAGATCATGTGTGATAAAAAGATATGTAAGATTCTTTTCCTTTTTTAGATCAATCATTAACTTTAAAATCCTTGATCTGACGGACATGTCAAGCATAGCTACGGGTTCATCTGCTACTATGAATTTAGGATTCAGGCTTATTGCGCGCGCGATTGCCACCCTCTGTTTCTGTCCTCCGCTGAGCGTGGCGGGATACTTGTTGTAATAGTATTCAGCTGGCTCCAGACCCACGGATTCCAGCACTTCAATCGTTTTTTCTTTTAGTTTTGATCTATCAACAATCCTGTGTATTCTCATGCCATATTCTATAGCCTTTCCCACGGTCATACCCGGGCTAAGGCTTGCATGAGGATCCTGAAAGATTATCTGGAGTTCCCTTCTCAATGGCCTGAAATCCTTTTCCTCCATAGAGGATATTTTAATTCCATTGTAATGAATCTCACCATCTGTAATTGGTACCAGCTTTAATATTGATCTACCTGTTGTTGTTTTACCGCTACCGCTCTCCCCCACTATACAGAGCGTATCACCCTCATCTATGGAAAATGAGATTCCATCCACAGCCTTCACGAAGGTCCTTTTTCTGGAGAATATCTCTTCTACGAAATTTTTCCTTATGGGAAAATATACCTTAAGATTCCTTACATCAATCAGCTTTTTCAGCTATATCACCCCTGTATAAGATATCCCTTTCCTCCATCAATTCTAATGCCCTGAAGCATGCAACCGAATGCCCTTTTACTGCCTCCTGAAGGGATGGTTCGGAATTCATACACATTTCAATGGCGTATGGACATCTGGGGGCAAATCTACAACCTTTAGGAGGATTTATTAGATCGGGTGGTTCACCTGGCATTGTTACAAGTTCCCTTGATTCAAGTGTAATCACTGATCCAAGAAGGCCCCTCGTATAGGGATGCAGGGGTCTTGTAAAAATGTCCGCCAGGGATCCTATCTCAACAATCTTTCCAGCATACATTACAGCCACCCTGTCCGCCATCTCTGCAACAATACCAAGGTTATGAGTAATTAGAATTATACTCATATGAAATTCCTTTTTTATTTTGTTCATAAGCTGAAGTATCTGTGCCTCGACTATTACATCAAGTGAAGTTGTTGGCTCGTCAGCAATAAGGAGCTGGGGATTGAATACAAGCGCAAGGGCTATCATGGCCCTCTGTCTCATACCCCCACTCAACTCGTGGGGATAATAATCAAGTACTTCAGGGGATAGACCAACAGAATTCATAAGATTTCCAGCGATCCTCAGCGCTTCCTCCTCCTTCACATCCCTTTTGTGTGAACGGAAGGTTTCAAGGAAATGATCCTTTATCTTCATTAGGGGATCCAACCTTGTCATGGGATCCTGAAATATTAGTGCTACCTTTTCATGCCTTATTTTTCTAAGGTATTCCTTTTCCTTTTCAAGTATGTTTTCACCATCAAGTATTATCTCACCTGATATATTGGCGGATGGAGGTAGTATGTCAAGAAGTCCCATTGCAAGCGTCGATTTCCCACATCCTGATTCACCCACTATACCAAGTGTTTCTTCCCTTTCTATATCGAATGTGACACCATCAACCGCCTTAACTATCCCCCTGGAGGAAGAGTAATAAATCCTGAGGTTTCTTACGGAAAGTAGGCTCATAGGGATTCCCTCCTTTTTATGAGAGGATTAACGATGTCATTTAGACCCTCGCCAATAAGGCTGAGTGCAACAACTAAAAGTACTATGAATATGCCAGGGAAGAATGCAAGCCAAGGAGCCTGCTGTAAATAATATGATCCATCACTAATCTCCCTTCCCCAGTCTGGGGTAAGGGGTGGTATTCCCAGGCCAAGGAAGCTCAGGGATGCCTCTGTGAGGATTGCATCCGCTGCATTAAGAGAGATTAGTACTGGTACTGTGAGTATCACATTTGGAGCTATGAAACTTGTTATGAGCTGTAACTTCGTGGCACCAATAGCCCTTCCACTCTCAACATAAAGCTCCTGCTTAACTGAAAGTGTATGGTTCCTGACTGTTCTAAAATATAGAGGTATGTAAACCACAGCTATTGATATTGCCACATTGATTAGCCCAGGACCAAGAAGGGCGGTCATCACTATTGCAAGTATAAGACCTGGAAATGCATAGATTGAATCCATTACCATCACGAGGACCCTGTCAATCTTACCTCCTATGAATCCAGAGATAAGCCCCACGGGCATACCAACTATGAGGGAGAATGCGATTGATAGTGCACTCACCTCCAAGGGTATCCTGCTTCCCCATATGACCCTACTATAAAGATCATAACCGAGCAGATCAGTTCCCATAGGGTACTTTAAAGAAGGGGGAGCAAAAGAAGGAGCACCCGGAGCAGGTTTCAATGGATTGTAGGGTGCTATAAATGGTGCAAATACTGCAATAATTATGAAGAACAGGAGTATAAAGAATCCTACCCATACAAGTATTGCAGAGGTATTCTTACCCTCCCTGAAGAGTGGTCCAAATAGCCAGTTAACCATGAATTTTCTTTTTATGTAATCCATCAATCTTTTATTATCTTCATCCATCTTTAACACCATTTTCAATACCTGATTCTGGGATCTATGTATGCATTGATGATATCTATTATTCCGCTGAATAGAATTATAATTATGGAATATACAATCACTGCACCCTGTACCATTGTGTAATCCCTGTTCTGTATTGACCAAACTAAAAGATAACCCATTCCCTTAAAGCTATATGTAGTTTCAGTAAGAACGGCACCGGCAAAGAGTAATGCAATCTCCATACCCATTATGGTGACCACAGGAACAAGCGCATTCCTGTAGGCATGCCTATTTATAACCTCTTTTTCATCCACACCCCTGGCCCTAGCAGCCTGAACATAATCACTCTGGAGTGTATTGAGCATATTTACCCTAATTGTTCTTATGAAAACACCAGATAGTATCAATCCAAGTGTTATGCTCGGTAATGCAAGGTGCCAGAGGGCATCGAGAAATGTGCTAATATTTCCCGTAAGGAGGGAATCAATAGTATAAAGGCCTGTGATATGCGGGGGAGGTGTTATACCAGGGCTTAGCCTTCCACCTGTGGGGAATATGCCTAAGTAATAACCGAAAAGGAGCTGTAGCATGAAGCCGAACCAATAGATGGGAAGTGCATATATTATTATTCCAAAGAGCCTGATTACTACATCTGCTTTTTTATCCCTCTTCACAGCTGCAATCTTCCCCAGGGGTATACCTACACCAAGGGCAACTATGGTGCTGAAAATGGTCAGCTCGAGTGTGGCAGGAAAATAGTAAACAAATATATCAGTTGCTACGGAATCTCCTGTGGTAAGGGAACTTCCCAAATTTAAAGTGAATACCTGCGCTAGATAATTCAGGTACTGCTGGTATAGTGGAAGTGTAAGGCCAAGTTCCTCTCTCAATTTTTCCTTATATGCTAGAGGAGCATGGGGACCCAGCATTGCTGCTACCGGATCCCCCGGTGCTACCCTCATTATAAAAAAAACAAAAGTAATTATTATCAGGAGCATTGGTATTGCAAGTATTATCCTTGATAGTATGTAACTTCTAAGTGATCCCTTTCTTTCAGCCATTATTAATCTATCCCGTTTTCTGAAGCACCCAGAGCTGGAATGTTAGCATTGGATCAAACTCTATTCCTGACACAGTTTTAAGCGAATAGACCATCAGGTTATTTTCATATAGAGGAATGAATGCTATGTCCTGTGCAGATATGTTCTGCGCCTCCTGGAATAGGTGTACCCTCTGTGTCATATTTGTGCTAAGTTCCTCCTGAACTGTTATATTATGCATGAGAGAGTTGTTATAGAAGCTCCCTATGGTTGGTGTTCCTGCAGGATCGTAGAAGGTTGTCTGATAATCATCCGGATCCCAGTAATCAGGGTACCATCCCACCATAGCCATCTGGAACTGTCCTGCCATCAGATCATCCCAGTAGGCAGGAGTCTCTACAGGATTAAGATTTACAGTTACATTACCTATCGCCTCTATCTGATTCTTTATTGATAAAGCAACGTACTGTTCAATTAGACCATAATGCGTTGGTGTGTATGCAAGTGTTAGTGTTAGAGGATGTGCTGATGAGTATCCTGCGAGAGCAAGCTCCTGTTTAGCTTTTGCCAGATTTGGGTTGTATCCGTATAGATTTGCATAGGCGGGAACATAAACATTGTAGCCGTTAAAAGGAAGTGTTGGCATCATGCTGTAGAGGGGTGTTGCTGTTCCATAGAGAACATTGTTGCATATGTAACTCCTGTTAATTGCATATTCAATGGCAGCCCTCACATGCTTGTTCTGTATTACGGGATCCTTCCAGTTAAGTGAAATATACCTTATTACGGATCCAGGACTGCTTGTAATTTTGAGGAATGATTGATTCTTTAGTGTAGGTATGTCTGTGGGCAACACATCCTTATATCCAACATCAACTGCCTTTGTCAGTATTGCATTTTTGAGTGATGTTGCATCCGAATAGAACATTATGTTTATCTGCTGTGTAATGGCTGGGGTTCCATAGTAATTGGGATTCCTCTCCAGTATTATTTCTGATCCCTTCTTCCAGTATGTTACATTGTAATGGCCGTTCGTTATTGGCATGCCCGTATAAGGACCGCTCATTGTGTAATACTTTGGATCAACGGGTGCAGTTACCCATAGAGCAAGAACCTGGAGGAAAGCACTATCGGGATATTTCAGGTGTATCTGAAGGGTATAAGGACCTGTAGCAGTAACATTCGCAACAGGTGCAAGCAGGTATGCTGGATCCAGACCAAGCTTTATTACCCTGTTCATAGAATATGCCACAGTTGATGCATTTATTGGTGTTCCATCAGAGAATTTTGAATCATTCCTTATATAGAGTGTATATGTCAAACCATCAGGTGAAATTGTCCCATCAGATGTACTTGGTATATTTTTGGCAAGTTCAGGCTGAAGAACTGATGTACCAGGCTTATAACTAAGGAGTGGAGTGAAAATGTTCTGTATAACAAGGACTGAGAAATAGTCATCAGCCTTTGCAGGATCAAGTGAACTTATGCTGTCTGTAGTTCCTATTGTAATTACATTTGCAACCGTTGTTGTGGGTGTTTTTGGAAGTGTCATATAATAAGCCCCGGCCCCAATGAGAATAACCACGATTATCACTGCAATTGCTCCCCATAAGGCCTTTTTGGAAGCCATATCTTTCACCAACTAAATAAATTATTTATCCATATTTAAGTGTTACTGAAAAAAATTCTGTAATTTTTAATTAAAATTTAAAATAATTCATTACATTTCCTAAA
>PNIT01000096.1 GCA_002878135.1 Candidatus Aciduliprofundum sp. | reverse complement strand
ATTACAGGAACAATGCCCCAGAAGAGCGGTGAATTCTTCACAAAATTCGATGAAAGGTTCAGAAATTTTCTGGAAAAGCTGGGCAATGGCGTGAATATAGATAACAGAATTTGGCATTTCTACAGCAGGGGAGACATGACCCTTATGCTTTCCAGGGAGTTTTCAAAAATATCGGGGAAAAGGATGGTATTCGCTGGATTCTATTACATAAGCCCAACCCTGAAGGATCTCATAGATAGGGCAAGGATAAAAAATGATGTTTTCTTCATCTCCGAACCTCTCGATGATCCAAGTTCCATTCTCCTAGAGAAAAGGCTTCTACCGGATGATGTAAAAGGCAGGGGAATAATAAAATTTGATTCAGAGATCTATGAGATACCTGATATGAGGAGGGAGGTGAGGTTCATTGCCAACATCATCCTTGAGAGGATTGAGAATGAGAATCTAAAATTTTCGGACTTTGTTGTTGCATTCCCTGAGGCAAAGAGATACCAGTGGTATGTGGAGGAGATATTCAATGAATACGGCATACCATACTTCATTGAGACAAGGATAAAATTCAGGGAGATGGACTATTTCAATTCTTTCCTGGAAAAATTGAATTCCATCGGATCCGAGGATATAGAAAAGGATCTGGCATCAATAGTTCAGGATTTACTTATAAAATATAGAGAGAATTATGAGAGCATAATGAAGATGTGGCAGGCTATCAGGGAATTCTTTTTTGAGATTGAAGCACTTTCCATTGATTACAGCAGGGATCTTCTCATCTCATACCTGTCCACTGTTTCCTACGGTAAATTCTACGGTGACTATAATACTGTTGCGGTGGTAGACCTTGGAAATGCACACTTCAGGAGGGGAAGATACATAATAATAGGTGGAATGAACGAGGAATTCTTCCCGAGGCCTTTGAGAGGAAACATGGTGTTCAGGGATGAATTCCAGGGAATATATAAAAGAGATTTTAAAACGCACGAGGCGAATGAGAAATACAGGCTTTTCTCTGCAATACTTAATTTTGATAAGGTGATTTTTACACTCCCATACTTCAATGGCCAGGGTAAAAGGCTTCTGCACTCATACCTTATTGATTATCTAGTAGAGAAAGGTTACACATCTCCTTTAATAAAGAGGATAGGATCATCTGAGATCATATTCAGCAGTGAAAATGTATACAGTAAAAGGGATGCTTCCATACTTGAGAGCACTAAATCGGAAGAAAGTGATCCATACAGCACATGCACAGATGATCTAAAGAGAATCATAGAAGGGATGGAGTTAACGCCAACGCACATAACCACCTACAACAGGTGCCCGAGGAAATTCCTTTTCATGCACGTTCTAGGCATAAGGTATCCTGAGGAGCCACTTTCACCCGCAAACCAGGGCAACTACGCCCATGAGTTACTGAAGGATTTCTACAGAAGACACAGGAATCTTAAGGAAATTTCCAGCATAAGGGAGAATGAATTAAAGAGGGAGATAAAAGAGATGGCCGATTCCCTCAGAATAGACCATGAGGAGAGCACTTCCTTCAGGTCAAGGCTGGTGAGGCAGGTATTTGATTCAATAAGGGCCGACATTAGGCTAAATGACAGCAGGGAGGTTCTTGGAACGGAGCTTCCCTTCACCATTGAGATAGGCGGTAAAAAGATAAGGGGGAGGATAGACAGGCTGGACAGGTTCGGTGATTATCATGTGCTCATAGATTACAAGTATTCAAGGTCCGATGGTACCAGAAGGCTCATAATCAGGAGGGATGAGGATCTTTACAACCCTGAGAAGGATCTTAACCTGCACATATACATTCTCTGGCTCCTGAAGGTGAAGAGGGCCGATAGATTCCTAGCATTCTACATGCCAGTGATATCAAGGAAGACAGATTCAAAGAGATGGCTTTATGTTTATACCAATTCCACTCTCCCCCAGGGCTTCGTAAACCAGAACAAGGGCATATTCTACAACAACATATTCATTGATTCCCTTGAGAAGAGGATAAATGATATAATAAAAGGTATAGAAAGATGTGACTTCAAAAAGACTGAGAAGAGGAGCATATGCAGCTCCTGCGAATACCTGAACATATGCGGTGGTGCTGATGAACTGTGATAATTTAACAGATAAGCAGAAAGAGATAATAGATTACGCCGGAAGGGAGGACATCTCAGCCTTCGCAGTTGCAGGCTCAGGTAAGACATCCGTGCTTGTATGCTCCTATCTTAAGCTTATAGAATCCATGAATCTCCCGGTGGATGAATCTGTCTCAAGGATTCTGGTGATAACATTCACGGATGATGCTGCAACAGAGATAAGGGGAAGGATAAGGAATGCACTTATGGAGAAATACGGTTACATCGGGCCATTGAATTATATATCAACAATACACAGCTTTGCAAATGATCTACTGCAGCATCATTCAATAGATTTAGGCATAGACCCGGGGTATACAGTGGGCGAGGATTACCTCATAGCAGATCTTATGGAGAGAGCATACACCGAATCAAAGAGGTACATGGATAGGGATGAGCTCGACCTGCTGGACGAGTACCTGAGCGTCCTTGACCTTGGAAGGAGGGAGCTTGAGCTCAGGCTGGTTGTTTTCACCATATACTGGAAGATGAGGGCCGCGGGATGGAGCTATGGAGAGACCATTGATCATCTAAGGGAATTGAAGAATAAGATTAGGGATAAGGAGAACGGTGAAAGGATAGTTAATTCCCTGATAAAGATATTCTCAAGATTCTACGAGATCACCGAGGAAAGGAAGAGGATGACGGGCATACTCTCGTACGATGACATACTCTACTATGCAAACCTTATCCTTGAGGATAAGGAAATAAGGGAAAGCTATGCAAAAAGGTTCGAGTACGTTATTGTTGATGAGTACCAGGATACGAGCCTCATACAGCAGTACATAATAGAGAAGATATCAAGGAAGGGTAGAAGGATCATCGCCGGTGACTACTTCCAGAGCATATACGAGTGGAGGGATGCAACACCAATTCTCACCATAGATTTCATCAGAAGAAATGGATTCAGGGTAATGGAGATGGATGAGAACTTCAGGTCAGTGCCTGAGATAGTGGATTTTGTTAACACGGTATTCTCAAGGATATTCAGCAGGGACATTAAGGATATACAGTACATAGGCATAAGGGCCATGGAGAGAAGTCTGGATGGTGCAGGACCCTTCGTAATAACGGTTGAGGGTGATTCCATTGATGGCATGAGGCATGATGAGGCTGAGAAGATTGCCACCATAATAGAGAATCTGGTATCAAACTACATGGTGAGGGAAAAGGATGGTAAAATAAGAAAGATAAAGTACGGTGATATCGCCATACTCTTCAGGAAGAGGTACGGTATGAAGATTTATGCCAGGGTGCTTCAGGAGAGGGGAATAAGGTATTCGTTCATAGAGAGGGGATCCTTCTTCAGGAGTGAGGAGATATCCACCATAATGAATGTTCTCATTTCCCTCAGGGATGGAACGTGGAATGATATCCATAATGGAAACACATTCGAGATACTTAGATACGTTTATGGCATGGACATTAATGAATTCCTGAAAGGATCAGGAAGGAACATTGAAACCTTCAGGGAGCACATGGCCATACTTGATAGCATGAAGGATGGGAGGAAGGACAGGCTCATTATGGAATTTCTCAGGCTAACCGGCTATGATCTCAGGGTCCTTGGGAGGGAGGATGGCCTCCAGAGATACCTCAACATCTACAAGCTCGTGGACATTGCGAGGGAGAAGGAGGAGAATGGCATCATGGGACTTGATGAATTCCTTGATCTTCTGGAGAACATGGGTGAGAATGAGGATATTTCCTCAATACCCCTCTTCGACCCGCTTGATGATTCCGTGAGGCTCATGACAATACATTCATCAAAGGGCCTTGAATTCCCCGTTGTATTCGTTGCTGATCTTTCATCAAGGCTCAACTACAGGACGGGAAACATCATAGTTGACAGGGATTCTGGCATATTCCTTGATATTGAGGAGCTTGCAGATGAGGACATAATTGAAAAGATCAGGGAGAGGATGAGGGAGAGGGATTACAGGGAGAATATGAGGGTTCTTTATGTTGCATTCACAAGGGCCAAACAATATCTATTCCTCGGACTCCCCGAATCACCTGGTGAAGGGGAGAGCTTCGCCTCAAAGATCATGGAGACCCTTGGTGAAGATTACTTAAAGAAATACAGGGAAAGGGTGAATATTTTCCTCTCAGGCAATGTAGAGAAAGGGGTAGAGGTGGAGAGGAAAAGATTCACATTGAAGGAGATTGAAAGGGGCATGAGGGATCCCATATTCCTGAGCGTATCGGACATAAAGAATTACCATTTCTGCCCCAGGTACATGGAGATCTCAAGGCTAAAATTGTTCCTTTCAGGGGAATACGGCACATCATTCCACGAATTCATGGAGGGCGTGGACTTTGAAAATCCGCCCGAGGGAGATTTCAGCAGTATACTCGATAACTTCCTTAAAACTCCCCTGGGAAGTTTATTGAGGAATA
The DNA here is from genome assembly GCA_002878135.1 of Candidatus Aciduliprofundum sp. Taxonomy (GTDB): domain Archaea; phylum Thermoplasmatota; class Thermoplasmata; order Thermoplasmatales; family ARK-15; genus ARK-15. The sequence goes on along the minus strand of PNIT01000096.1, from coordinate 1,252 downwards.
ACATGGAAAAGGTGAAGAGGGAATTCCCCTTCCATGTTAAATTTGGGAACGTAATAATAAGGGGCAGGATAGATCTTCTATACATATCCGATGAGATAATTGTTCTAGATTACAAGACAGGGAGGGAGAGCGAGGGGGACAGGATCCAGATGCTCATCTATTCCTATGCAATAAGGAAGATATTTGGTTCCATTCCAGACAGGTGCATCCTATATTATACTGAAGATAACAGTATGAGGGAATTCAGATTCTCAGAGGATGACCTGAAGAACCTTGAGATTCTTCTTGAAAGGATGGTGAACGATCTCAGGTACGGCATATATGGAAAAAATGAGATGAACTGCAATGTGTGCCCGGCAAGGAACATCTGCCTGAGCATGGAAAAACAAAATTAAATATATGTATATTGAATTAACCCATAGCAGGCGGAGGTTGTCGAGCCTGGTCAAAGGCGCCAGATTGAGGGTCTGGTTCCGTAGGGATGCGAGGGTTCAAATCCCTCCCTCCGCATTTTTAAAATCAGAATAACATCTTTTTAATTGAAAAATTAAAAATAAAAAAAATTTGAAGGATTTTACTCCTTCTTTTCCTCTGTTGATTCCTTGGGTGGTTCCTGCCAGGGCTTTACACCGCCCTTCTTGCGTCCCTTCAGTACATAGCCTATTGCTACGCCTATGAGAAGACCCACCACGAGGCCTATTGGTAGACCAATGTAGTATGCCTGTGCCACCATATTGCCTATGAGATTCTGCTCCTTTGCACTTGCAAGGGCCTGGTTATTTGTTGTTATGGTAACAGTTGAGCTTGAGCTTCCAGCGAAGTTGCTTGCCACCACCTTTATTGTGTGGTTTCCATCAGGCAGACCCGTTGTGTTGAATGTGTATGAGGTCATTCCTGTTACATTGAATCCCATGCTGTCTATGTAGAGCCAAACTGAGTTCACATGATCTCCAGAAACGCTGAATGATATGGTGACTGTTCCATTCAGCTTTGCATTTGAGCTAGGTGATGTTATTGAAACAGAAGGCGGTGTGTTGAGCACATAGATGTACTCGCTTGTTGTGTTTGTTGTTCCTGCCTCATTGGTTACCAGGAGCTTGAGCACATGGCTTCCATCTGCAAAGTTCTGGCTGTTGAATGTGCTATTTATTGTTTTATTATCAAGCATAAGTGTAACATTCTTTATGTAATCACCGCTCACCACATAGTTCACTGTTACCATTCCCTTCACGAATGCACCTGTGGATGGTGA